>NZ_JBCARA010000017.1:0-92033 GCF_038419725.1 Roseateles sp. PN1
ACGGTTTACCTGCCGCCGGCTGCATTGGGTTGTTCTGTCACCGCCGTGCGGCGGCAGATAAACGCTAACTGTTAGGCCTCATGAAGAGCAATCCCGCGCATCCTCCGCAGAAGCCGAAGCGTCGCACGCCGAGCGTCTGGCGAGGGCCTATCCGAAAATACGCCGTTGCCATCGGTGAACTCGTTTGGGCCGCCAACCAAGCCCAAGCATCGCTAGCTGATCTTTTTTCAGTACTGGTGGATCCGAAGGATCTAGATCCGGGTTTGGCCATTTGGCTCTCAATCGCTTCTGACAAAGGCCAGGTTGGTGCTCTCCAAGCTCTGCTAAAGACTAGAGCGGCGCCAACCACTCGCCTCTATCGGAGTATCAACTGGGTGATCGCTGTCGTCGGGAAACTCGCAGAAATTCGGAATGACGCGGCGCACATGGCAACCGCACCGACGATAGGGCCCGCTGGGGGCATGTTGATTCCCAACCCTATAGGAAATCCAGCATCACGTCTGCAACGGCGCAGCAATACTGACTTTCTCAAGCTGTTCTCGCAGGCGAAGGGGGACTATGTTCAGGTTCAACGGTATGTTCATGACATCTTCTGTCATCTGGCATACCCGGACCAGCATTACCCGTTGCCGCTTCGTCCAAAGCTACTTTCAGTTGTCGTGCTGGTTGGCAAGCGCAAAAAATGAGGCCTAACCATTCGCTCAACCGGACCCGCAACGGCATGCCGCCTTCGGGCCTCATTTCATTCTGGCCCTGCGGCGTCCTGCCGTTGCGGGCCGGTTATCTTCAACGTTAGGCATCACTCGGCATGCGCAAGCAGTACCACTTTCGAAAAAGCGAACAAGGCTTGCTCGCCTGGGATGTTCATCGCTTAATTAGTCTGACTCAAGCCATTCAACCCCGTGCCGTACAGCTTTCTGACATCCGGGAAGTTGATGAGTCGTACTGGTACGACACAGAAGACCCGCCGCCTACGTGCCGTGACCTGATTGAGCACATGCAACTGGTCATGGCTACAGACCTCGCCCACCCAATCATCCTTTCGCCTGACGGCCGAGTTATGGATGGGATGCATCGCGTGGCAAAGGCAATACTGCATGGCCACTCGGAGATCATGGCCGTGCGCCTTCAGGCCATGCCCGAGCCAGACTACATCGGCGTTGATCCAGCTGAACTTCCATATGATGAGGCCTAACAATTCATTCAAACCGAACCCGCTTCGCGGGCCGGGTTAATTCAGGCGCTAGAGCGCAATGACTATCTTGCTCCTTCTATTTGCTGCGTTGTTTTCGTATCTGGCTTTAGATGCTTGGCGTCTCAGTTCGTCATCCAAAGATGCTCCGTACGAAATCGAGGCGAAGACAAGAGGTGAGTCATTGCTTGGCATCCCACTGAGCGAACAACTTCGGCGAAAGAACTTGAACCGACGCTACGGACTTGGCGAACCATCTCATATCGTGTTGGTATGGACAGTTCTTACCATCGGTTGTTTGGCTGCTGCCGGATTTTCGGCATTGGCATGAGGCGCGCTCACTGGTCACTCGAGTGGATCTCCGCCAACTCGAACGTGATAGCGCAAGCCATTTCCCACTCCCCGCATTAGCACCATTCAAATTTGGCATTAGGTCGCTGCAATGGCATTCGAATTCAAGAAGGGCACAGGGCGTGAGGACGTTCTGCTGATCACGCGGCCAGATGGTTCTTCAGAGACCCTTGTCTGCCCCAAGCAAGGCATCATTCCGCATGAAATGGTGCATTACGCGGTGGAGTCGGTGCTGAACCGGAACGGCTTCTTGGCCAAGGTGGTCCAGGGTGAAGTGCCTGGCTACACCATGTCGCCATCCGACGAAGCTGAAAGCGTTGAGCGCCTGGTGGAAGCGATGCAGGCGGATGGCTGGTCGGGCTGGACCACCGATCCTGCGGCCATATTGGACATGTACGCGGTGAGTTGCGATGCCCGTGCGTCCAAGCCGCTGCCGCTGCACGTGGGGGAGATCGCAGAGATCCGCGACTTCATCTTGACGCTCACCGCCCAGTGGTCGGAAGTCGCGCCAGGGCAATCACTCAAGCTGCCAGGCTGGTGAATCCCGCAAACTTGGCCAGCGCTCGCTCGACAAGGCTGGCAAGGTCTGGGCAACTTGTGGACCTCATTTCATTTTCGCCCCCCCGGCATCCTGTCGCCTTGGGCTGCATCGCTAGAACCATAGGCATCAAAAAGCCATGACCACTTCCACTTCCGCGTCCGTTTCGCCAGCCCAATCGTCAAGCACTGGCTTGGCCTTTCTTGCTGCATGCGGCGCGGGCGTCCTGTGGGGCACTGGCGCGCTAATTGTGAACTTGCTGGTCGAGAAGCATGGGTTCACACCGGCCAATATCTCGTTCTGGCGTTTCCTTGTGGGTGCCGTCGTACTGCTGGCTGTTTTCGGCAGGCAAATCTCTTGGGGCCGGCTGCGCCCGCTGCTGGGAACCGTGCTGATGGCGGGCCTCGCCATGGCGGGCTATGTGCTACTTTGGTTCCTCGGCATTGAGCAAATGGGGGCGGCCGTGCCGACCTTGATTGCACTTTGCCTGCCGCCGGTGATCGTCACGGCGATTGCCGTCGCTCGTGGACAGGAACGCGCCGACCTCCAACTCCTGCTGGTGCTCGTGGGCGCGATCGTCGGCACGGTGCTCATCGTCCTCCAACATGGCCCTCATGCAAGCAGCAATGGCTCGGCCAACGGGATCACACTCGGCATCGCCTTTTCCATTGGCTCAGCACTTCTCTACGCAGGCTTCTCCACGATCAGCGGACGAATATCTGTAGCGCTCGGTGCTGGTCCTGCCACCACTTGCCTGACCGTGGTGGCTGCCGCTGCCATGGGCTTGTTTGGCTTGTATCGCCCGCTTGCGTGGCCAAGCGATGTGCCGCCACAAGCTTGGTTTCTTTACTTAGGCGTTGTGACCGCTGCACTTGCCCTGCTTGCCTTCAGCTGGGGCGCTGCACGCCTGAAGCCTACGGCCTTGACCGTCGCGACCCTGCTCGAACCGCTGACCGCCGTCGTTTTATCGACCTTGCTGCTCGGCCAGCACCTCGGCGTCACTCAGTGGTTCGGTGGCGTGCTGCTTTTGCTCAGCATCTTCGTGCTGGGTAAGCGTGCGGCAGGCAAGGCGCCGACACACTGATTGCAAAGCGCGGACTCAAGCGAGCTTGCAGCGCCCCGACGGGCTCAACCGTCGGCTAAAGCGATCCTCTCGGCATGGACGGCTCGAACATCTGAAACGTATTGCGCCCTGCTTTCTTTGCCTCGTACATGGCGGCGTCAGCAGCGGGGCACAGGTCATCAAAGCCTTGGTGCCCTTCGTTCATCAAGGTAGCGCCAATGCTGACAGTCGTGGTGCACTGCGCCTCACCAAGCACATAGGGCTGGGCGAGACAGGCCAAGATCTTCTCGGCGATGGCTCGCGTTTTCTTTGTGGCTTCGACGGCATCGGAGCTGAGGTTCTCCAGCATCACCACAAACTCATCCCCTGAAATGCGCGCCACCGTGTCGGCCTCTCTGACCGCAGACCGCAGGCGCGAGGCCATTTCCTTCAATAGCAAGTCACCCGCCTCGTGACCATATTGATCATTGACGCCCTTGAAATTGTCGGCATCCAGAAACAAGAGCGCGCCGATCTGCTGAGTTCTCTTGGCGCAAAAGAGTGCGTGGCTAACGCGGTCGATCAGCAGGCGGCGGTTGGGGAGTTGGGTCAAGGCATCGGTCATTGCCATGTGATGCAGGCTGGCATTCAACTGCTCCAGTTGCGCTTTTTGAGCGGACAGCTCGAGGTTGAGGCGTTTCAGCTCTTCCTCTTGTTGGCGCCGGGCGTGGACGTTGTAGGTGACGCCGATCAAGTGCTTGGCTTCCGGGTGACCCGCTCGCTCGATGATTTTTCCGCTGTTGGCGTACCAAACCCAAGCGCCCGACTTCGCCTTAATCCTGAATTCGCATTGGTATTTGGGCGTCTTGCCGCTCGCGTGCTCATTGAGCGCGTGTTTCATCCGCTCGACATCCTCGGGGTGAACGATGGCGAAGATGTTGTCCATGACGTCGCCCACCTCTTGCGCGGTGTAGCCGAGTTCTGCATAGACCTTGGTGGCATTTCGGGTGACCCGGCCGCTGACGAGCTCGTTTTCCCAAACGTCCAAGTCAGCTGCCTCCATGACCACTTGTAGAAATTCTTCCCGTGGCATCTTCATGGGCTGTGTTCCCTTTGCAATGTCATGGCGCTCATTCTCGAAAGAGAAAGTCAACTGCACAAAGCAAAGTATGGCGCATGCGGAGGGCTAGCCGAGACTTCCATTCGTCCCTGCCGGGTGCTGGCGGCGCCGTCACTGTGGAAAATTTCGCTCGCGTCGGCGCTGGGGAACGCCAAGCGGCTCGCGGCGCGGGCATCAGCAAGTGCCGCTCAAGAATTGCCCGCCCGTCAATGTCGAGCGCCTGATCTCCCTTGGCAGCCAAAGGGAGGAGAACTGGGGTGCCGACCAAGACCCCCAGCAACAAAAGGCCCAGCGCCAACGCGAAGACATGCGGATTCGCATTGTGCGCAAAGCGTACGCCTGCTGACACCGGCCTGCGGCGGCCAGCTTCAGCCTGCACCAGCCAACACCGATCAGGCGCGGCTAGACCTGGAGCCACGCCTTGCGCGCATCGCTATTGCAGCGCGCTCGGCCGGTGTACCCCGTGGCCTTTCGCTTCAGAAGCGATGGCGGATGCCAGCGCCGTAGCTGGCACCACTGCTCAAGCCCGTCAGTTTGTCGCTCATGTAGGCGGCATAGATGTCGGTGCGCTTGGACAGCAAGTAGTCATAGCCGACGGTGAAGGTCGTGCGGTCGGCGCCGGCCGAGGCCGAGATGCGGCCGTACTGCGCCAGCAGCTTGCCGCTGCCCACCGGCACGGCCACACCCACATTGGCGAGCTTGTAGTCGCGCTTGCTGGTGGTGTTCTCCACATCGCTGTATTGGCCGAACAGCTTGGCGACGCCGAAATCGTAGGAGGCCGCCACCTGCATCGTTTCGGTGTCATCCACCGTCGCGCCCTTGGCCACCTTTTGATAAACGGCCGAGGCTGCGAAGCCACCGGCGCCGTAGCCGGCGTTGACACCCCAGTTGCGGCCGCCCGCGCCTTCACCGGCAGCGGCGATCACACCGCCGCTGAAGCCGCCCATTTTCGGTGCCACGTAAAGCACCGAGTCGCTCCAGCCGGAGTCGCCAGTGACGGTGCCGCTGGTGAAGGTGTGGCGGATCGCCGGCGAGAAACCGAAAGAGTCGCCGAAGGCGTTGAACAACAGCGTGCTGACGAACAGCGGCGTGGTGTTGCGGCCGATTTTGAGGGTACCCAGCTCCTGGCTGGACAAGCTAGCAAAGGCATTGCGCGCCCACATGGCGTCGCCATTGAAGCGGCCTGCGGTGCCGCCGTCGGGCTGCAGAAAGCTCTCCATCGCGAAGCCGGCCGTCAGACCGCCGCCCAGGTCTTCACGGCCCGAGAAGCCGATGTAGCTGGTTGTCATGCTGCCGCTTTCGGCCTTCGTGATGGCCTGGCCGCCTGGGGCCTTGAAGGAGCCGACGCTCAGGTCCATCAAGCCATAGAGCGTGACACTGGACTGCGCCTGCGCGGCGGCGCCCAGCAGGGCCAGCATGGCAGCGGCGGCGATCTTGTTGGAGGTCTTCATCGGATGGGTTCCTTTTTTATGGAGGGAGGTGAGATCAGAAAATTTGCGGCGCGGGCTCAGTGGTTCTCGCCACCGCGGTGCGCCCAGCCGGTCAGGCGGCGCTCCAGCACGGCGAACAGCTCATACATAAGCATGGCCATCGCGCCGACGACCACCAGGCCGGCGAAAGCCAGGCCCATCTGCATCGACGCGCCAGCAGAAATCAGCAGATAGCCGATGCCCTCGTTCGAGGCGGTCATCTCGGACACCGTGGTGCCGACGAAAGCCAGCGTGATCGCCACCTTCAGCGCAGCGAAGAAGTAAGGCATGGAGCGCGGCAGGCCGATCTTCATCAGCACATCCCAGCGCCTAGCACCCAGCACCCGCAGCACATCCTCCAGTTCGGGCTCCAACGTGGCCAGGCCGGTGGCGATATTGACCATGATGGGGAAGAAGCTGATCAAAAAGGCCGTCAAGATGGCCGGCCCGACGCCGATGCCGAACCACACCACCAAGATGGGCACGAAGGCCGCCTTGGGCAGCGCGTTGAAGCCGGTCATCAGCGGATACATCGCCCGGTAGGCCAGTTGCGAGCTGCCCATCAGGAAGCCCAGCAGCACGCCCACCACGATGGCGATGCCAAAGCCCGCCACCGTGACCCAGAAGGTGCGCCAGGCATGGCCGAGGATGGTGCTGTGATGCTCGGCCACCGCCTGCCCGATGGCCATCGGGCTGGGAAAGATGAATTCCGAGACCTGCAAGGCGCTGCACAACACCTGCCACAGCAGCACGATGGCCAGCAGCAGCAACCAGGCGGCATAGCGCTGAAACAGCAAATGGGGTTCGCGGCGGCCGGTCATTGGGTCACCTCCGCACTGGGCTTGCCCACATGCCGCAGGGCACCGATATGGCTGCGCAACTCGTGCACGATCTCGGTGAACTCGGGCGTGTAGGTCAGTTCCAACTCGCGCGGCCGCGGCAGCTCGATCTCACGCCTGTGCAGCAGCCGCCCCGGGCTCTTGCTCATCACATAGACCGTGTCGGCCAGGAATACGCTTTCGCGCAAATCATGCGTCACCAGAATCACGTTGAAGCCCTTCTCGGCCTGCAAGTCCCGTAGCGCGCACCACAGCTCTTCACGCGTGAAGGCATCCAGCGCGCCGAAGGGCTCGTCCAGCAGCAGCAGCTGCGGCTCGTGAATCAGCGCGCGGCAGATGCTGGCGCGCTGCTGCATGCCGCCCGACAGCTGCCAGGGGAACTTGTCCTCATAACCGGCCAAACCCACGCTGGCCAGCAAGGCGCGGGCACGCTCGGTGTACTCGGCCTTTTTGGCGCGCAGCTGGCTACGGTGTGGCTCAACGATTTCCAGCGGCAGCATCACGTTCGCCAGCGTCGTGCGCCAGGGCAGCAGCGAGGCCGCCTGGAAGGCCATGCCGCTGATCTTCAGCGGCCCGATGACGGGCTGGCCGTCAACGAAGATCTCACCGCGGCTGGGCTTCTTCAAGCCGGTGGCCAGCTTCATGAAGGTGGACTTGCCACAGCCGGAAGGGCCGACGATGGCGGCGAATTCGCCGCGCTTGAGCGTCAGCGAAATGTCCTCGACGGCAAACTTGCCTTCAGCCCACAGCTGTTCGTTATAGGCCAGCCAGACGCGCTTGAACTCGACGAAAGCAGCGTCTGTCATCACTTTTTCTTCAGCGCCGGCAGCACGTCCAACTCGGCCTTGCTGGGCAGGAAGCTGCCGTTCCACACCGCCTCGGGCACCACCCGCGTCTTGGTGGCATAGGTGTCAGAAACCTGGCTGGCCATCAGGGCCAGACGTGGTGCCAGCACCTGGCCGAAACCTTCGGCACGGGCATCCGGGCTGGCCACCACGGCGTCGATGGCCAGACGCAGACGGCGCTTCTCCAGCGCCTCGTTGATGATGCCGTCACGCTGCTTGACGAAGGCGATGGACGCATCCGGATCGGCCATCACCTCCTTGGCGCCCTGGGCGAAGGCCTTCAGGAAGGCCTTGATCAGCTCGGGCTTTTCCTTAATCAGCTTGGGGCTGGCGATGATGGCGTTGCCATACAGCTTCACGCCATAGTCCGGGTAGGGAAATATGTTCACCTCTTCGGCCTTGATGCCGCGCGCTTCCAGGTTCAGCAGCGAGGTGAAAGAGAAGCCGGTGATCGCATCGACATCGCCGCGCACCAGCATGGTTTCGCGCAGCGGCGGATCCATGCTGACCCAGCTGACGCCCTCGATCTTGTTGGCCTTGGCGAAGATGGGGAAGCCCTTGCGGCCGGCGTCGAACACCGGCGCACCCAGCTTCTTGCCGGCCAGCTGGCCGACCGTATTGATGCCGCCCTTCTTCAGAGTTAGCACCGCGGCCGGCGTATTGTTGTAGACCATCATCACCGCAACCGGCTTGTTCGGCGCGTCGGGGTTGTTGGCGTGGAACTCCATCAGCGCCGCCAGGTCGGCAAAGCCCATGTCGTAGGAGCCCGAGGCCACGCGGGTCACTGCCCCGCCGGAGCCGCTGCCGGCGTCCAACTGCACATCGAGCCCGGCGGCCTTGAAGGTGCCTTTGGCGATGGGTTGCAGGAACAGCGCCGACGGCCCTTCGAAGCGCCAGTCGAGCTGGAACTTGATCGGCGTCTGCGCCAGGCTCAGCGAGCCCAGCAAGCTGAGGGTGGCGCCGAGAGCGGCGTTGCGAAGCCAAGGGCGGCGGGTGAGGCGGGCAATCATGGAGTCTCCGGTCAACAAATGGCGTTGACTCCGTGATTGCAAGCTCCGTGCCATTGCGCTGCGCCCTGCGCTTGTGCGTCTGTGTGGGCAAATGCGTAGGCAAGCAGGCGCCCGGCGCACGCAGATGTGCGTACGGCGGGGCGCGAGGCACCAGTCTGGGGTGCGCGCTTCGCCGATGCCCCACGGCGGGTCAGGCCGCAAGCCTAGACGTCGCTCATAGCGCGCGGCTGAGCGCGTAGGCACTTGGGCAAGCGGGGCGAGCTAGGCGAACTGGGCCTGTCAAGAGCTGGAAGCACGCCAATTCAGCAAGCCTGTCGTCCGGCAAGCGGCGACGCCATGGGGGTGCTGGGCAAGGCGCAAGCCACCCTGCTACCCGACAGCAATGCGAGGCTCTGCAACACAGCCCTGGGGATAGATAGGCCGCCAGCCGACCCCTTCTATGGCCGGATAAGTGCTAGACCTCCAGCCACTCCTTGCGCACATAGCTATTGCCGCGCAGCTCGGCCGGTGTGCCTTCGAAGACGATGCGGCCGTGGCCCATCACATAGCAACGCTGCGAGATCTCCAGCGCGATCGCCAGCTTTTGCTCCACCAGCAGCACGGCAATTCCGCGTTCGCGCAAGGCCTTCAGGTACTCGGCCACCAACTCCACAATCATGGGCGCCAGGCCTTCGGTGGGTTCGTCGATCATGATCAGATCGGGGTCGCCCATCAGGCTGCGGCATAGCGTGAGCATCTGCTGCTCGCCGCCCGAGAGCACGCCGGCCTCGGTGTGCTGGCGCTCTTTCAAGCGCGGGAACATGCGGTACATATCCTCAAAGCCCCAGCGCGACTTCTTCTTCGCGCTTCCTGACTTTTGCCCCAGCAGCAGGTTCTGATGCACCGTCAGCTTGGGGAAGATGTCGCGGTTCTCCGGCACATAGGCCAGGCCCCAATGGGCGATCTCATAAGCCTTGTGGCCCAGCAACTCGCGCTCGCCAAACTTGATCGAGCCTTGCGCATCGACCTGGCCCATGATGGTCTTGACCGTGGTGGAGCGGCCCGAACCATTGCGGCCAAGCAAGCTGACGATCTCGCCCGGCTCGACCCGCATGGTCACGCCATGCAGCACATGGCTTTTGCCGTAGAACGCATGCACGTCTTGCAGTTGCAGCGCGCGACCCATCTCGCTCATAAAACCCCTCCGGCCACCTGCAGCGAATTTGAAAATGCGAGCGTGAGCGTTGTCATGCGTGTGCCTCCGCCAGAACCGAACCCAGGTAGGCCTCTTGCACCTGCACATTGGCGCGTACCTTGTCGGGGGTGTCAAAGGCAATCACCTCGCCGTAGACCAGCACCGCGATCTTGTCGGCCAGGCCGAACACCACGCCCATATCGTGCTCCACCGTCAGCAAGGTCTTGCCCACCGTCACTTCACGGATCAGCTGGATGAAACGCTGGGTTTCGCTCTTGCTCATGCCGGCGGTGGGCTCGTCCAGCAAGATCACGCTGGCGCCGCCGGCAATGGTGATGCCGATTTCCAGCGCCCGCGCCTCGGCGTAGGTCAGGTTCATCGCCAGCACATCGCGGCGCTTATCGAGGCGGATCATCTCCATCACCTCTTCGGCACGATCATTGGCGTCGTCCAAGCCGGCCAGAAACTTCCAGAAGGCATAGCGGTAGCCCAGGCTCCACAGCACGGCGCAGCGGATGTTCTCAAACACCGACAAGCGCATGAACAGGTTCGAGACCTGAAAGCTGCGCGCCAAGCCGCGGCGATTGATCTCGTAGGGCTTGAGGCCGTCAATGCGCGCGCCATGCAGGCGCACCTCGCCGCCGCTGGGCGCAAAGCGGCCGCTGATCAGATTGAACAAGGTGGACTTGCCGGCGCCATTGGGGCCGATGATGGCCACCCGCTCGCCCGGCCGCACCTGCAGCTGCGCGCCGCGAATGATCTCGGTTTTGCCAAAACGCTTGCGCAGGTCCAGCAATTCCAGGGCAAAGGGGCCACCCTGGCCGCCATGGCCCGCCGTGGGGATGTTTGTGCTCAAAGCGCTTCCCTCCGCTTGATCTCTTTTTCGATCTCTTCCTGTGTGGCATCCCACTCGCGCTTGAACTGGCGCCGGGTCAGCTCAAACAAACCCAGGCCCAGCAGCATCACCAGACCGGCGCCAAACCAGGCATCAACATGGCCGCTATTGAGCGTGGCACCCAGAAAGCGCAGCTGCGGACCCATGGCCTCATTCATCTGGCGGTGATAAACCATCTCCACCATGGCCGCAGCGCCGACCAGAATCGTCAAGGCCGTTGCCGCCAGGGCCAGGTAGGCCGTCCAGAGCCGGCGCAGCTTGCCGTAAGCCGCCACGCGCAGATTCATCATGATCAGGCCGGCAAAACCGCCCGGCGCATACATCACCATGAAAACGAAGATCAGGCCCAGGTAAAGCAGCCAGGCCTTGGTCAGCTCTGACAGCAGCACCAGCGCCACCACCATCAGCACCGCGCCGATGATAGGCCCGAAGAAGAAGGTGGCACCGCCCAGAAAGGTGAACAGCAGATAGGAGCCTGAGCGCGCCGCGCCGACGACTTCGGCGGTAACGATCTCAAAGTTCAGCGCACTCAAGCCGCCCGCGATGCCAGCGAAAAAGCCCGAGATCATGAAGGCCATGAAGCGCACCCACTGGGTGTCATAACCGATGAACTCGACGCGCTCGGGGTTATCGCGCACGGCATTGAGCATGCGGCCCAGCGGCGTGCGCGTGAGTGCAAACATGGCCGCGGTGCAAACAAAGCAGTAGACGGCGATCAGGTAGTAGACCTGGATCTGCGGCCCGAAGCTGATGCCCCACACCGCCTGGCCCAGCACCCGGTTGCCGGACACGCCGCCCTCACCGCCGAAGAACTCGGGCAGCATCAGCGACATCGACCAGATCAACTCGCCAATGCCCAGCGTGATCATCGCGAAAGGCGTGCCTGACTTCTTGGTCGACACATAGCCGAACAGCATCGCGAAGCCCAAACCGGCCAGGCCGCCAATCACCGGCAGCAAGCTGACCGGCAGCTGCCAGGCGCCGCTGCTGACCAGATTGAGGGAGTGGATGGTCAGGAAAGCGCCCAGGCCGCTGTACACCGCATGACCGAAGCTGAGCATGCCGCCCTGCCCCAGCAAGATGTTGTAGGCCAGGCAGGCAATGATGGCGATGCCGATCTGCGAGAGCATGGTCTGCGCCAGGCCGCTGGTCCACAGCAAGGGCGCCAGCAGCAAGGCCAGGGCGTACAAGCTCCAAACCAGCCAGCGACCGAAGTTGATCGGTTTGAAATGAAAAGGTTTAGGGGTCCCCATGCTCTTAGTCGTCTCGCGTGCCCAACAGGCCCTTGGGGCGGAAAATCAGGATCAGCACCATCAGCAAATACGGCAAGATGGGCGCCACCTGGGCCATGCTCAGTTTCAGAATCGGATAGCCGAACGTCGTCGGCCCCACGGCCAGGCCCCAGCTCGTGAACAAGCTGGCCAGCGAGCCGTCCACCGTTAACGGCAAGGTCTGCAGCAAGCCGATCAGCAAAGAGCCGACAAAAGCCCCCGCCAAAGACCCCACCCCGCCCACCACCACCACCACAAAGATGATGGAGCCGACGATGACCGCCATATTCGGCTCGGTCACAAAGGTGATGCCGCCAATCACCCCAGCCAGCGCCGCCAAGGCGCAACCACTGCCGAAGACCAGCATCAGCACACGCGGTACGTTATGCCCCAGGGCTTCCACCATCTCCGGATGCGTCAGCGCGGCCTGAATCACCAAGCCGATGCGGGTGCGCGTTAGCAGCAGCCACAGGGCCAGCAACATCAACAGCGCCACGACCATCATGAACAGCCGCGTCAACGGGAAGTTGGAACAGGCCGCGCCCGAACACAGCTGCGCCGGCGCCGCGCCCCAGACCAGGGACAGGCCTTGCAGCGGATGCTGAACAATCGTGAAGGCCGAGCCCTGCAGGGTGGCCGGCGGCGTGAACGGCACGGCCAAACGCCCCCAGATCAGCTGCACCAACTCCAGCACCACATAGGACAGGCCGAAGGTGATGAGCAGCTCCGCCACATGGCCGAATTTGTGCACCCGGCGCAGCGCCAGGCGCTCGAATCCTGCGCCCAAGACTCCCACCAGCAAAGGTGCTAGGACGAGCGCCGGCCAAAAGCCCAGCACGCCAACGAGGCTGTAGGCGATATAAGCCCCCAACATATAGAAGCTGGCATGGGCGAAATTGAGCACGCCCATCATGCTGAAGATCAGCGTCAGCCCCGAGCTGAGCATGAACAGCAGCAGCCCTGAGGACAGGCCGTTGAGCAGATTGATGAGGATTTGGTCCAAGACTTGATCTTTGCAATGGGTTGGACAAGCTGCCTGCACGGCTCACCGTAGCGTGAGCCGGCGGCAGCAAACGTGCCGAGCTGGGTGTGGGGCGGACAGCCCTACTCCCGGTCAGCCTGATTCACAGGCTGCAGCTCGGTTCACGCACTCAGCGAAAGCCTAAAAACCTCAAGGCCGCTTCATCTGGCACGAGGTGGGCGTGCTCGACACATAAGACTCAAAGGTCTTCACCGGTGCCATGGTGTAGCCCGTGCCCTCGGGCGAATAGGGGAACTTGGCATCGGCCTTCTGCCAGACCGAGATATAGAGCGGCTGCTGCAATTGGTGGTCGGTCTTGCGCATCTCCACCTCGCCACCAAAGCTATTGACCCGCAGTCCTTCCATGGCCAGCGCCACCTTGGCCGGATCGGTGCTCTTGGCCTTGGCCATGGCCGAGCCCAGCAAGGTGTAGATGTGAATCACGCTGCCGGTGTAGAAGTCGTCCTTGAAGCGGGTCTGGAACTCGCTCATCCACTTGCCCATCTGGCCGCCCATGTTGTAGTGGTTGTAAGCCACCTGGTAGACCCGGCCGGCGCCCGTGGCGCCCATGGCCGAGGGCGTGCCGGTGACACCGGCGTAGTAGGTGTAGAACTTGCCGTTGTAGCCCGACTCGTTGGCGGCCTTGATCAGCAGCGACAGGTCAGAGCCCCAGTTGCCGGTGATCACCGTGTCGGCGCCGCTGGCCTTGATCTTGGCCACATAGGGCGCGAAGTCGCGCACCTGAGCGATGGGGTGCAGGTCTTCACCAACGATCTGAACATCGGGCCGCTTGCTCGCCAGCAACTCCTTGGCGTACTTGGCCACTTGGTGGCCGTGGGCATAGTTCTGGTTCAGCAGGAAGACCTTCTTCACATCCGGCTGGTCCTTCAAGAAGGTGGTGATGGCCTCCATCTTCATCGAGGTGTCGGCGTCCATGCGGAAGTGCCAGAAGCTGCACTTGCTATTGGTCAGGTCCGGATCCACGGCCGAGTGGTTGAGGAACAGCACCTCTTTGCCGGGATTGCGTTCGTTGTGCTTGTTGATCGCGTCAATCAGCGCCAGCGCCACGCCCGAGCCATTGCCCTGGGCGACGTAGCGCACGCCCTGGTCAATGGCGGACTTCAAGGCATTCAGCGACTCGACCGGGCTGAGCTTGTTGTCGATGGACAAGATCTCGAACTTCACGCCCGCTGGGTTGCTGGCATTGAACTTCTCGGCAAAGAACTGGAAGCTCTTGGCCTGGTTTTGGCCCACCGGCCCCATCAGGCCCGAGAGCGGGTCGATCAGCGCGATCTTCACCGTCTCGCCCTTCTGGGCGTGGGCGGCGAAGGCAGAGGCGGCCAGCAAGCTAGCGATCAGGCTGCTGCGCAAGAGATGCTTGGGCTGTGTCATCGATGTCTCCTTTTTTGTCTCGGGCTTGAACAGGGGGAAAACGGTGTTGTCAGACTCCGGGCAGGCGGTAGTCTTTGAACTGCTGGCGTAGGGCAAGTTTTTGAATCTTGCCGGTGGCGGTGTGCGGAATTTCGTTCACAAAAACCACGTCGTCCGGGACCTGCCACTTAGGGATGCGGCCGTCAAAAAACGCCAGCAAGCCTTCGCGGGTCAACTCGGTGCCGGCCTTTTTAATCACCACCAGCAGCGGCCGCTCGTCCCATTTGGGGTGGACGCAGGCGATCACCGCGGCCTCGGCCACATCGGGGTGAGCCATGGCGACGTTCTCCAACTCGATGGAGCTGATCCACTCGCCGCCGGACTTGATCACGTCCTTGCTGCGGTCGGTAATCTGCATAAAGCCGTCGGGGTCAATGGTGGCCACGTCCCCGGTGGGGAACCAGCCCGGCTCGCCGTCCAGCGTCACCAGCGGCGAAGTGGTCTGGCCGTAATACTGATTGATCACCCACTGGCCGCGCACCAGCAGATTGCCAAAAGCCACGCCGTCCCAGGGCAAGGCGCGGCCCTGATCGTCGGCAATGGCCATATCGATGCCGTAGACCACCTTGCCCTGCTTCTCCAGCAAGCGTTGCTGCTTGTCTTTGGGCAATTCCAGCTGGCGGGTAGTGAGCTTGGCCAGCGTGCCGATGGGTGACAGCTCGGTCATGCCCCAGGCATGAATGACTTCCACCCCGTAATCGTCTTGCAGGGTCTTCATCATGGCCGGCGGGCAGGCCGAGCCACCGATCACCGTACGCTTGAAGGTACTGAACTTCAGCGCATTGGCCTTGACGTAATTGAGCAAGCCCAGCCACACCGTGGGCACGCCGGCGCTGAAGCTGACCTTCTCGGACTCGAATAATTCGTACAGCGATTTGCCATCGAGATGCGGCCCGGGCAGCACCAGCTTGCAGCCGATCAGCGCGCAGCTATAGGGCAAGCCCCAGGCGTTGACGTGGAACATCGGCACCACCGGCAAGATGACATCACGCGCCGAGCAATCCAGCGCATCCGGCAGGGCCGAGGCGTAGGTGTGCAGGAGCGTCGAGCGGTGGCTGTAAACGGCGCCCTTGGGGTGGCCAGTCGTGCCCGAGGTGTAGCAAATGCTGCAAGCGGTGTTCTCGTCGAACTCGGGCCAGACATAGGCGGCGTCTTCGGCGTCCAGCAGCTCGTCGTAGCAGAGCAGGCCGGGCAGGCTAGTCTGTGCGGGCATGTGGGCGCGGTCCGTCATCGCGATGAAGTGCTGCACGCTGCTCAGCTCGGGCGCCAGCTTCTCCACCAGGGGCAGCAAGTTGAGGTCAAAGCACAGGATGCGGTCTTGCGCATCATTGGCAATCCAGGCGATCTGCTCGGGGAACAGGCGCGGATTGATGGTGTGACACACCAGCTGCGAGCCCGAGCTGCCGTAATAGATCTCCAAATGCCGGTAACCATTCCAGGCCAGCGTGGCCACCCGGTCGCCGGGCTCACAGCCCAAGCGGGCCAAGGCCTGTGCCAATTGGCGGGAACGCCGCTCGGCCGAGGCCCAGGTGTAGCGATGTATATCTCCCTCGACCCGCTTGCTGACAATCTCTGTCTCGCCGGCATGCCTGGCGGCATGCTTGATCAGCGAAGAAATCAGCAAGGGCATTGCCATCATCTGCCCCATCAAAGCCACGTTTCGTCTCCTGAATGTTGTCGTCACTCTCACGCTGCCTTGTCGTCGCTTGAAGCGCTCTTGTGCAGGACTTGGCGCAGACTAAGGCACGCTTGCCAGCTTGGATAGTCACCCGCGTTACACCCCGAGGGCAAGCCCTCTAGGGGTATTCACCGGCGCAAGACGCCCTTGTACTCATTAAGGAAAAGACGCGCTGGCTACACTGCGCCCGCAATCACACACCACGCCCTTGGGCTTGAGCTCAGGCGCGGGCCTTCACTTGGGCCTTGGACCCGCCAGCTCGGCCCGGGGCAACGCTGTCACAGACAGCTGCAGCGACAGGAAGCGCAGACATGAAGCAAGACGACAAGACCTACCCCGTGCAGAAAACCGACGCCCAGTGGCGCGCCGAGTTGGACGAGATGCAATACGAGGTCGCCCGCCATGCGGCCACCGAGCGCGCCTTCACCGGCAAGTATTGGGATCATTTCGCAGCCGGGCACTACAACTGCGTCGGCTGCGGCACACCCTTATTCGCAGCCGAAACCAAGTTCGACGCCGGCTGCGGCTGGCCCAGCTATTTCGCGCCCGTCAATGCCGAACTGATCGAACGGGTGGTTGACCATGCGCATGGCATGGTGCGCATCGAGGTGCGTTGCAATAACTGCGGCTCGCACCTGGGCCATGTTTTCCCCGACGGCCCGCTGCCGACCGGGGAGCGCTTTTGCATTAACTCTGCCGCGCTAGACTTCACGCCTTCGCCCCCACACGCGCCTACTTCGGCGACCCCATGAAGCTTCTGCTCGACTTTCTGCCGCTGATTCTGTTCTTCGTCACCTTCAAGTACGCAGACTCACATAAAGACTGGGCCGCCGCTTTTGCCACCGAGCATTTAGGCTTCATGGTCTCGGGCGGCAAGGTCGGGCTGGAAGAAGGCCCGGTGCTGCTGGCCACCCTGGTGGTGATGGCGGCCACCCTGACGCAAGCCCTGATCACCAAGCTACGCGGCAAAAAGATCGACACCATGCTGTGGGTCAGCTTGGCCCTGGTGGTCACACTGGGCGGCGCCACCATCTGGTTCCATAACGAAACCTTCATCAAGTGGAAGCCCACCGGCCTGTACTGGGTGATGGCCCTGGTGTTCTGGGTGTCGAACGCCCTGCTCGGCAAGAACCTGCTGAAGTCCATGCTGGGCGCTGAGCTGGAGCTGCCGGCCGGCGTGTGGAAAAACCTCAACCGCGCCTGGGTACTGTTTTTCTCGGGCCTGGGTATTCTTAATCTCTACGTGGCTTATCACTTCTCCACCTCGGCATGGGCTGACTTCAAGGTGTTTGGCGTGACCGGCATGATTTTGCTGTTCACCCTGGGCCAAGGGCTTTATCTGGCCCGCCACCTGCCTGAATCCGCCGACGAGGGCAAGGAGGATGCCAGCAACAAACACGCCGGCCAGCCGGAATCCAAACCATGAGCCCAACACCCAAAGCCGCTGTCACCGACATCGAAGCCCGTCTGCAGCAGGCCTTGAGCCCGCTGAGCCTGAGCGTGCAAGACGATAGCCACCACCACGCCGGACACGCCGGCGCCCGCGAAGGGGGCCACTACAGCGTGACCGTGGTGAGCGCCCGCTTTACAGGTCTTAACCGGGTGGCGCGCCATCGGCTCGTATATCATTCCCTGGGTGAACTGATGCAAAAAGGCATTCACGCGCTGGTGATTGACGCCCGCACGCCGGATGAACCCAATAAACCCTGAGTCGGTTTGTCATTTGCCCTCAGTACACTGCTGAACTTTACTTCTGCGCCAACCGGCGCAGTTTTTTCACCCAAAGCCAATTGCCCATGATGAAGAAGTTTGTGCTCGCCGCCTCCGTTGTGGCCATGATGTCTGCTGCGCTGCTGCCACTGTCGGCCAGCGCGCAAAATCTCGCCATCGTCAACGGCAAGCCGGTGCCTAAGGCCCGTGCTGAAGCCCTGATCAGCCAAGTCACCAAGAGCGGCCAGCAGCAACGCACGCCCGAGCTCGAAGCTCAGGTCAAGGACGAAGTCGTGCTGCGTGAAATCTTCATGCAAGAAGCTGCCAAGCGCGGCATTCCCGCCTCCGCCGACTACCAGGCGCAGCTGGAAATGGCCAAGCAAAGCATCATGATCCGCGAACTGTTCGCTGACTTCGCCAAGAAGAACCCGGTCTCCGACGCCGACGCCAAGGCCGAGTACGACAAGTTCAAGGCCCAGAACAGCGGCCAGGAATTCCGTGCCCGCCACATCCTGGTGGAAAAGGAAGACGAAGCCATCGCCCTGATCAAGCAGATCAACGGCGGCGCCAAGTTTGAAGATCTGGCCAAGGCTAACTCCAAGGATCCCGGCTCCGCAGTCAACGGCGGCGACCTGGATTGGGCCAATGGCAATAGCTATGTGGCTGAGTTCACCAAGGCCCTGTCGGCCCTGAAGAAGGGTGAGATGACCCAAGAGCCGGTGAAGTCGCAGTTCGGCTATCACATCATCAAGCTGGAAGACCTGCGTGAAGCGCAGTTCCCCGCCTTCGACGACGTCAAGGCTCAGATCGTTCAGCGCCTGCAACAGCAAAAAGTTGCCGCTTTCCAGCAAGAGCTGCGCGACAAGACCAAGACCGACTACAAGTTCTCGCGTTAAGCTGAGCTAACGCTTGATCTAAGGCTCGCACGGGCTTAGTCCTGCCGGCCTCAGAATTCAACCCGCGCCGCCGAAGGGCCGCGCGGGTTGTTCGTATCTGCTCCCTGGGTTTTCACACTTGCCTGCCACCCGATTCGCTCGTCGCATCCTGCCCCACCCCGACGTCTTGGCCAAAACGCCGGGTCTTCGCTGGCTGGGCCATTACCTCGGGCCGCGCCCCTGGCTGTGGGTGGCACACCGCCGCCGCGTTGCCTTGGGCGCTGGTCTTGGCCTGGCGGTGGGCGTGATTCCCCTGCCCACCCAGATGGCCGTGGCCGCGGCCGCGGCCGTGATTTGCCGTGGCAATGTGGCCGCCGCTGTGGTGGCCACATGGCTCACCAACCCCTTCACCCTGGTGCCGATCTGGAGTCTGGCGATTTTTCTGGGCCGCTTGGTGTCAGGCCACACCGGCCCCATCGCCACGCCCGAGATGCTGGCCCTGGAGTGGACGCAGCCCGGCACTTGGCTGGCCTCGGCCTGGTTGTGGATTCAGGCCCTGGGCACGCCGCTGCTGATCGGCCTGCCACTGGCCGGGCTGCTGCTGGGCAGCTTGCTATATCTGCTGGTGTACATCGCCTGGTGGGCGGTGATTCGCGGTGAACGCTGGCGCCGGCTGCGCAGCCGCGCCAAGGCCAAGGTGGGGGCCAACGCGCGCGGCTGATCAAGCCAGCAAATTCAGAGCTTCAATCGCCCGGCCTCGATACGCAGTTGGCGGTCGCAAGCCTGGGCGATCTGCGTATCGTGCGTGACCAGCACCAGGGTCGTGCCGGCTTCACGGTTGAGCTCGAACATCAAGTCCATCACGGCCGCGCCGGTGGCGAAGTCCAGGCTGCCGGTGGGCTCATCGGCCAGCAACAGGGCCGGCCGCATCACAAAGGCGCGCGCCAGCGCCACGCGCTGCTGCTCGCCGCCCGAGAGCACGCGCGGATAGTGCCCCAGGCGCTCACCCAAACCCACCCGGCCCAGCATCTGCGTGGCCAGCGCACGCGCCTCACGCTCGCCGCGCAACTCCAGCGGCAGCATGACGTTCTCCAGCGCGTTCAGATTGGGCAGCAGCTGAAAGCTCTGGAACACAAAGCCCAACTCCGCCCCGCGCACCGCCGCGCGCTGATCTTCATTGAGCGCGAACAAATCATGGCCGCGCAAATGCACGCTGCCGCTGCTGGGTGTGTCCAGCCCCGCCAGGATCGCCAGCAAGGTGCTCTTACCCGAACCCGAGGCGCCGACGATGGCCACCGATTCGCGGGCCTGCAGCTGAAATGAAATGTCGCGCAGAATGGTCAACTCGCCAGAGGCGTCTTGCACGCGCTTGCAGACATCTTTCACTTCAAGCACGGCGATCGATGCGGTTTCGGACATGGAAGGTGACCTAGAAAAATGAGTAGTAGCGATAGCAGCAACAAGAACTCAGCAATGCCACGTCGGGCTTTGAGCCGACGGGCCTTGAGCTTGGCTGCCCTGCACTGTAGCCTGTGGGGCGCAGCTTTGCTGGTGCCAGGTCTTGCGCAGGCGACATCAGCCGCACCGGCAGCTGGCCCCGCTGCCAGCCCCGCAGCCAAAGCCCTGCCGAAGATTTTGGTGCTGGGCGACAGCCTCTCGGCCGAATACGGCCTGGCTCGCGGCGAGGGCTGGGTGGCCCTGCTGGCACAGCGCATCAAGGCGCAAAAGCTGCCCTTCGAGGTACAAAACGCCAGCATCAGCGGCGACACCACCTCCGGCGGCCGGGCGCGCCTGCCGGCCCTGCTGGAGGAACACAAGCCCGCCATCGTCATCATCGAGCTGGGCGGCAATGACGCCTTGCGCGGCTTGCCGCTGATGAGCAGCAGCGAAAACCTGTCGGCCATGGTTCGTGCGGCCACGCATGCCAAGGCCAAGGTCTTGCTGCTGGGCATGCAGGTGCCGCCCAATTACGGCGCCAGCTACGGGCGCGATTTCGCGGCGATGTATGTCGAGGTCGCCAAAGAGCAGCGCACCGCCCTGCTGCCCTTCTTGCTCGAAGGCGTTGCCGACCGGCCGGATGCGATGGAATGGTTTCAGCCCGACCGCATCCACCCCTTGGCCAAGGCCCACCCCGTCATGCTGGACAAGGTGTGGGCCAAGCTCAGGCCGCTGCTGCTGCGTTGAGCTTGAGCGGAGAGCCTCAACCTGGTTTTCTGCGCTGAGCGATCAGCGCTTGTCAGCCTCACCACGGCGCGGTTCACCCTCGCCACGCTCGGCCCGGCGCGGGACACCGCTGTTCTCAACTCGGGCAGGGGCCGGGGCTTGCGGCGCCATTTGCGGGCGCTGCGGCAGCTCAGCGGCGCGAGTTCGCTCGGGTTGGCGCTCGATTTGCCGCTCCGGCGCCCATTCGCGCGTGCGCTCAGGTGTCCGCTCCGGCAGACGCTCCGGGCCACGGTCCGGCATACGCTCCTGCACCCGCTCAGGCGCGCGTTCCTGGCTGCGCTCCGGGGCGCGTTGCGGCAACTGAGCCGGCGACTGCTGCGCACCCCAGCCGGGCCGATTGAAGCCGGGCTCCGGGCTGTGCTCTCGAACTGGCTCACGTGAAGGCTCACGCGCAGATTCACGCATCGGCTCCCGCGCCTGATCACGGCTGCCGCGCCAAGGTAGTTCCCCCGCAGACACCGCAGGCGGATTCACCGGCACTACGGCCGCGTTAGCTGGCGCCGTATTGCTGCCGCGGTTCGGAAGGGCAAGGCCTGGCTCGCGATCACGCGCAAGTTCTCGCTCACGCTCGCGGCGACCCACGTTGTCGCTGCGCCAAGGCAGGTTCTCACCGGGCTGTTGCGTCACTGGGGCCACAGGGCGCTGGGGCTGCACCACCGGCAGATCCTGGCGCCCAGGCGCCACCGGCAAAGGCCGCACCGGGATCGCCTCACTCACAGGCATGGGCCGCACTGCGCCGCCCTGGCTGGGCAAATAGCTGATGGCGCCGACCACATCGCGGTTGCTGCGCGGACGCTGCACCGTGACTGGATCTCGCTCATGGTTCAGGCGTTCGCCATAGGCCGGGCCGTGTCGATAAGAAGGCACATAAACCTCGCGGGGCGCCAGCGGGTACCAGCCATAGCGCGGTGGTGGCGGACGGCCACCACCAATCGTCACGCCCACGCTCACCACCGGCCCGCCCACCCAGGCCACCAGGGCCGGCGCGTACACCGGACGCACCACGTAACGGCCGGGCGACCAGCACCAGCGATTGCCCCAGTAAACCCAACGGCCGTAGTGGAAAGGCGCGAAGCCCCACGGCGCGTCATCCACCCAGCTCCAACCCCAATGGCGGGTCCAGACCCAGCGGCCATGGCGATAAGGCGCCCAGTCCATGGCGACGGCGGAAGGAATCCAGACATTGCCGTAATCAGGCGCTTGTTCCCAGCGGCCGTGGCGATCCAGGTCTTCCACGCCGGTCATCTCGGGCGAGACATAGCGCTGGCTGATGGCGGCAACGGCATCGCCTTCGGCGCGGCCCTGGGCCAACAGCCAGTCGCTGAAGCTATCGGCCTGCAAGCGCTGGCGCTCGACCCTGGGGCCATTGGCCCACCAGACCTCGATCTGCTCGCCACTGTCCAGCCACACCGGCGGCACATTGCCACCGCGCTCGGACTCAAAGCGCAAGCGGCCCTGCATGGCGTCAGCACGGCTGCCGCGGTCCATCTGTGCCAAGCGATACAGGCCCTCACGTTCGGCGAAGAACAGGCCCTCACGGGTCTGCACCTTGTATTCGCTCACCGCCTCTTGCGAGCGCAGCCGCAGGCCCAGATCGCCCTTGGCCAGCAGCAAGAGCACACGACCTTCATCCAAATGGGTGATTTCGAGATCGCTGCGCTCATCCAGCCACAAGCTGCTGGAGCCCACGCGCAGGCTCAGCCGCGCACGCTCATCGGTGCGCAGGCGGTCGCCTTCGGCAATGGTTTGATTGCGGGTGACGCGCGCCCAGGTTCGGGCCTCGGCATCGAAAATCCAGGCCTCACCAATGACCTCGGCCACGCGGCCGGCGCGGGTGGGCGGGTCGGCCGAGGCTGACTGAGCCGACCCGGCGAAACCGGCAAGACCGGTGAATGCCAACAGCACACACAAGCCGGCGCCCAAACGCCGTTTGACCCAAACTGAAAATTTAGCGGCGGCAGTCATGCGTTGCTCCTGTAGTGCAGGCTCAACGCGCCAGCCCCGCTAAAAGACGACGCGAGTTACAAAGCTTTTCACTTCTCTTCTCGTTCATCAATCATCGGCATTTGGGTCCAACTCGGGAAAGAGCACCGAGGTGTAGCCAAAGCGGCTGAAGTCCTTGATGCGCATCGGGTAAAGCATGCCTTGCAGATGGTCGCACTCATGCTGCACCACGCGGGCATGGAAGCCATCGGCCTCGCGCTCAAAGGCCTGGCCAAGCGCATCAAAGCCGCGGTAGTGCAGGCGGGCAAAGCGCGGCACCACACCGCGCAGGCCCGGCACCGACAAGCAACCTTCCCAGCCCTCTTCCAAGTCCTCGGACAAGGGCGTGATGACCGGGTTGATCAGCACCGTGGGCGGCACCGGCGGCGCATCCGGGTAGCGCACATTGCTTTGGTAGCCAAAGATCACCAGTTGCAGATCAATGCCGATCTGCGGCGCCGCCAGGCCGGCGCCATTGGCGGCCCGCATGGTGTCGAACATGTCCTCGATCAGGCTCAGCAGGGCCGGCGTGCCGAACTCGGTCACGGGTTGGGCCACCCGCAGCAAGCGCGGGTCGCCCATTTTCAAAATCTCATGCACGGCCATAAGCGCTCATCCTTGGGTTATCGTTGTTCGAACGATTCTAGGAGGCAGACGGCATGACACCGGACTTTGTAGAAGATTTGGGCCAGGGCATTTACGCCATCGACACCGGCTTTCAGCGCCCGCGTTTCGACGCGGCTTACTTGATGGTGGAGAACGGCCGCGCCGCCTTCATCGACACCGGCACCAATCATGCCGTGCCACGCCTGCTGGCGGCACTCACGGCCCTGGGCCTGGGCGTCGACGCGGTGGACTGGGTCATTCCCACCCATGTGCATCTGGACCACGCCGGTGGCGCGGGTCTGCTGATGCAAGCCTGCCCCCAGGCGCGGCTGCTGGTTCACCCGCGCGGGCAGCGCCACCTGATAGACCCGCGCGCGCTGTGGGAGGGCGCACTGGCGGTGTACGGCGAGGAAGAAATGCAGCGCTCCTACGGCCAGCTGCTGCCGGTGGAAGAGGCCCGCACCCTGGCCAGCAGCGACGAGATGCGCATCGACCTAGGCGGCCGCCCGCTGCTGCTGATCGACACACCCGGCCACGCTCGCCACCACCATTGCCTGTGGGACGCGCGCAGCCACAGCTGGTTCAGCGGCGACACTTTTGGGCTGAGCTACCGCGAATTCGACTGTGAACTGAACGGCGCCTGGATCATGCCCAGCAGCACCCCGGTGCAGTTTGAGCCCGAGCCTCTGCGCCAATCGATTTTGCGCATGCTGAGCTACGCGCCTCGGCAGATCTGCCTGACCCACTACAGCCGCATCGGCCAGAACGGTGATCTGGCGCGGCTGAGCGCCCTGCTCTTGCGCCAAATCGATGAGATGGAAGACCTGGCCCTTGCCACCCCGCCCTCAGCCGATCGGCATGAAAAGCTCAAAGCCGGCTTGGCCGAGATCTATCTGCACCACTTGGCCGCGCACGGCAGTGGGCTGTCGGTGGCACAACAGTTGGAGCTACTGCAAATGGACATCGAGCTCAACGCCCAGGGCCTGGGCGTGTGGCTCGACAAAAGTGCTCAAGCCGGCTTGCGCAAGGACAGCAAGGCGTAAAGCAGAATCGCGCCAAAGGTGGCGGTGCCGATGCCGCCCAGCGTCATGCCGCCGAATTTGAGCGTGTAGTCGCCGGTGCCCAGCACCAGGGTGATGGCCACCACCATCAGGTTGCGAGGCTCGGCAAAATCAACGCCGTTGTCGACCCAGATCTTGGCGCCAGCCACCGTGATCAGGCCGAACACCACAATGCTCACGCCGCCCATCACCGCCAGCGGAATGGCCTGGATCAGCGCGCCGAACTTGGGCGAGAAGCCCATCAAAATGCCCAGCAAAGCCGCCACGACAAAGATCACCGTGGAGTAGATGCGGGTGGCGGCCATCACGCCGATGTTCTCAGCATAAGTGGTCACGCCCGTGCCGCCGGCCGCACCGCTGACCATGGTCGCCAGGCCGTCGCCCATGAAGGCGCGGCCCATATAGCGGTCAAGGTTTTGGCCGGTCATGGCACTCACAGCCTTGATATGGCCCAGGTTCTCGGCCACCAGAATCACCACCACCGGCGCGATCAAGAGTATGGCTTTGGGATCGAACACCGGCGCGGCAAAGTGCGGCACGCCCAGCCAAGCGGCTTGGGCCACCGCGCTGAAATCAATCGGCTTGCCCAGGCCCATGCCATTGGTCAAGACCGCGTAAATCACACTGGCCAGAAGCAGGCCCAGCAAAATCAGCAAGCGCTGCGCCATGCCGCGGCTATACACCGCCACCAGGGCCACGCTAACGAAGGTCGCACCTTGCATCCAGGCATCGAAGCCGGTGGGCGCCATATTCTTGATGGGGATGGCGGCCAGGTTCAGACCGATCACGGCCACCACCGCGCCCGTCACCACAGGCGGCATCAGCCGGTCGATCCAGCTGGTGCCCAGCCAACTCACCAAAGCGCCGACCAAAAAGTACAGCGCCCCGCAAGCAATGATGCCGCCCAGTGCCACAGCGATATTGGCGTTAGGCCCGCTGCCGCCGTAACCGCTGGCGGCTATCACCACGCCGATGAAGGCAAAGCTTGATCCCAGATAGCTTGGCACCCGGCCGCCCACCAGCACAAAGAAAATCAGCGTGCCGATGCCGCTCATCAGCACCGCCACATTGGGATCGAAGCCCATCAGCAGCGGCGCCAGCACGGTGGCGCCAAACATGGCGATCACATGCTGCACGCCCATGGCCAGGGTCTGGCCCCAGGGCAGACGCTCATCGGGGGCCACGGCACGCGCGTCGCTGGGCGCGACCTCACGCCATTTCGGGAAGTAGCTCATCGGGTGATTCCTTGATTTAGATGGCTGGCAGTGTAGTGAAGTGCGAGCCCTTCAACTCGTCAGACTGAAAGCGCTATTCGCGGCCGCCTGCGTCCGCAGCCACCAATAGCAGGCGCGCGAACAAGTCCGCCGCCAAGCTGCCCTCGTCTTCGCTCAGTCGCTGCAGAGCGCTGGGCTGCTGGCCTGCTTCACGCAACAAAAGGTCAATATGCAACCAATCGGTGTCCCGGCCGCCCACCGCCACCACGCGGTGCAGCAGGCCCAGCTGGGCCAGCTGTTTGATCTCAAAGCCGGTGCCGGCGCGGTGCTTTGTCATCCCGCGCAGATCCAGCACGATGGCCGGGCTGAGCTGCATCAGTTGCACCACGGTGGCCTGCCAGGCGGTGTTGAAGCAGAACACTTCGTTGATGCGATAACGGCCCTCTTTGTCGGGCTGGGTGAGCAAGCGGGCCTGCAGATCCGCACGGCTGATGCCGGTGGGCAGAAACAGCTCATGCAAGCGGTTGGCCAGGAACTTCATCAGCTCGTAGGGGTCGACATTCATGGCCACCATGTCCGGCCCGCCAATTTGATGCACGGCCCCCACAAAACGCCAGCGCCCCTGCAACAAGTCCAGCAAATCATGTCGGCGGCTGTCTGCAGAAAACACCCGCAGCA
The DNA here is from genome assembly GCF_038419725.1 of Roseateles sp. PN1. Taxonomy (NCBI): domain Bacteria; kingdom Pseudomonadati; phylum Pseudomonadota; class Betaproteobacteria; order Burkholderiales; family Sphaerotilaceae; genus Roseateles; species Roseateles sp. PN1. Next base: position 26,227 of record NZ_JBCARA010000017.1, read on the forward strand.
TCAAAAGCTGCGGCCCGTGGCCGGCGTCGAGCTCTCGGCCTAAGGCCAGGGCATAGCTGGCGACGGTGCCGCCCAGCCAAACCAGCAGCAAGGCGGCGCCACTGCCTGGGCTGGGGCTGAATTCGGTGGCATAGGCGGCGCTCAGGATCGCCGCCCAGACCACCAGGGTGTAGAGGCTGATCAGCGAGACCTCGCTGAGCCATCCCCGCTCCAGCACACGCACCACCAAGGCCAAAGCGGCAAAGCCCGCCCAGGTCCCCAGCAACATCAACAGGCTGTTCGACAAGGCCCCAAGCAACTGCAGCCCAGTGCCCGCCTTCGGGCTGGCCAAATCGGCCCAGCATGAGCCCAGCTGCGACTGCAGCAGAACGAGCGCTGCGCCCGCGACGCACAGGCCGCTGAGCACAATGATGAAGAGCGGCAAGACCTGGCCCCGCAGGCTGCGATGCAGGCTCACAAAATATGTCGCCCCGACGAGCAAACCCAAGAACAGCGCCTCACCGGCGGAAGTCTCTTTCGCCTCGGCCGCATTGGCGGGCCATGCCGACCAGCACACCAAGGCCGCCAAAGCACAGCTGCTCAACCCCAAGCCCGGCAGCCGCCAGCGCCGGCCGGCAGGCCAATTGTTTTGCACTGCGCCCAGGCCCACCAAGGCGGCGACGGCACTGAAGCCCAGCGCATCCGCCAGTGGCGACCCGGCGTGCCCAAGCAAGAGAAAAAGCCCAGGCAAAGCCACCCAAGCGGCCCAGGCGGCCAGCGAGGCCCGTTGAATGCGGCGCTCGCGCTGCCTGGCCAGGGCCGCCAGGCCTGCGGCATCTGAAGTTCCGAGGCGTGATTCGGGCGCCATTTCAGGCTCGGGCTCGGGCACACAGTTAGGTTCAGCGGGCGCATCGGCCCCTGCCACGCCAAGCTGATTCAGCCCCATCAGGCGGCTGACTTTCTGGCGGTAGCGGCGGCGCATCAACGGCGCCATCAACACCGCAGTGAGCAGTGCGAAGAACAGGCCGCCAATCGCCAGCTCCATCACCGGCGTGTCCAACACCTGCTCACCAGCAGGCAAGGGTGAGCAGGCCGAAAAAATCATGGCCCAGCCTCCTCCTGCGCCACCTTGACCCAGTCATGGCGGTTCAGATACCAGCGATAGCAGCGGCTGGTCAGCGCGCCGATCAACAGCGCTTGCAACAACCAGAGTAGACCCGCCACCTCGACGGGCCAGATCGACTGGGCAAACAGCACCGTCGCCGTGGGCAGCAAGACGGCGAGCAGCACAGCCCAGGCCTTGAAGCCATGAAGCAGCAGCCACAACGGCAGCATGAAGGCGGCCACCCAGGAATAGCCGCTCTCATGCAGCGCGGTGCGGCCGCTGGGATGTCGGTACAGACTCAACTTGCTCAATCCGCCCTCCCCTGCCTCAATGGCGCGGCACTGCCGCGCGGGCGCTTACACGTCCAGGTCCAGCTCTTGAATCTTGCGGGTGATGGTGTTGCGGCCAATGCCCAGCTTTTGTGCGGCCTCGATGCGGCGGCCGCGCGTCACATCAAGCGCCGTGAGGATGAGGCTAGCCTCGAAGCGGCGCGTCAGCAAGTCCCAAACGTCCGGCTCACCGGCACTAAGCAGGCGGCGGGCCTCGCGCGCCATTTCGGCCACCCAGGCATCGGGCCCGGCACCGAAGCTGGGCAGGAGATTGGCGCCAGGCACCAAGCCGGGGCCTGCACCGGCCAAGGCAGCCGCGCCTGTGCCAGCCGCAGCCAGGCCTTCAGACTCGGCGTTAGGGCCAATCGAACCGGCGGCGCGCGGCTGCAGGCCCTCGCCGGCCAGCAACTCGGGCGGCAAGTCCTTGGCTTCAATCATCTGGCTGGGCGCCATCACGCTCAGCCAATGGCAGATGTTTTCCAGCTGGCGCACATTGCCGGGGTAGCTGAACTCGCTCAGGCGCGCCAGCGCGGCTTCACTCAGGCGCTTGGGCTCGACGCCCAGCTCGGTGGCGCTGCGCTGCAGGAAGAAGCGCGCCAGCACGGGCACGTCTTCGCTGCGCTCTCGCAGGGCCGGCAGGCGCAGGCGGATGACGTTGAGGCGGTGGAACAAGTCTTCACGGAACACGCCTTGGCGCACCCGCTCTTCCAGGTTCTGGTGGGTGGCAGCGATGACACGCACATTGGCGCGCATGGGGCTGTGGCCGCCGACGCGGTAGAACTGGCCGTCCGACAAAACGCGCAGCAAGCGGGTTTGCAGGTCCAGCGGCATATCGCCGATTTCATCCAGGAACAAGGTGCCGCCATCAGCCTGCTCAAAGCGGCCGCGCCGGCTGGCCTGCGCGCCGGTGAAGGCACCGCGCTCATGACCGAACAGCTCGGACTCCAGCAAATCCTTCGGAATCGCCGCGGTATTGATGGCCACGAAAGGACCATCCGCGCGCGGGCTGTGCTTATGCAGGGCACGCGCCACCAACTCTTTGCCGGAGCCGGACTCGCCGGTGATCATCACCGTGACATTGCTCTGGCTGAGGCGGCCGATGGCGCGGAACACGTCCTGCATCGCCGGCGCCTGGCCCAGCATTTCGGGCAACTGGGCGGCGGCCTCTTCGGCCACGGCTTCGCGCTGGCTTTCTTCTTGCGCGCGGCGGATCAGCTCCACCGCTCGCGGCAGGTCAAAGGGCTTGGGCAGGTATTCAAACGCGCCGCCCTGGAAAGCGGACACGGCGCTGTCCAGATCGGAGTAGGCGGTCATGATGATGACCGGCAACAGCGGCAGCTTGGCCTTGACCTTGGCCAGCAGGTCGAGCCCCGAGCCGCCAGGCATGCGGATGTCGGACACCAGCACTTGCGGGCTGTCTTGCTCCAGGGCGGCCAGCAAGTCGCGGGCATTGCTGAAGGTGCGCACCGGCAGGCCCTCGCGGCTCAGCGCCTTCTCAAGCACGAAGCGGATGGAGTGGTCGTCGTCAACAACCCAGATGGATTTCATGCGGTGTGTTCCCTGTGCGGATCAAAGCAGATCGGGTTGGATCAAGGCAATGGCAATGTCATTCGAAAATCGGTCCGGCCCGCCTCGCTTTCGCAGTCCAACATGCCCTGGTGTTGTTGGGCAATGGTCTGCGCCAGCGTGAGGCCGAGGCCGGAGCCGCCTTCGCGCCCCGACACCAGGGGGAAGAAGATGCGATCCCGAATCTCGGCCGGTATGCCAGGGCCGTTGTCCTCCACATGCAATTCCAATGCCAAGCGCCAACGCTGCTTGCCGATGGTGACCTGACGGGCCACCCGGGTCCGCAAAAAGATGCAGGCGTCCCCCGCTTGAATGCGCGCTTGCAAGGCTTGCGCCGCGTTCTGCACGATATTGAGCACCGCTTGAATCAGCTGCTCGCGGTCCCCGCGGAAGTCGGGCAGCGAGGTGTCGTAATCGCGCTGTACCTTGAGCCCGCGCGGGTACTCGACCAGGATCAGCGAGCGCACCCGCTCGCAGACCTCATGGATGTTCACATCACCCACCACCTGCGCATGGCGGTGCGGCGCCAGCAAGCGGTCTACCAGGGACTGCAGGCGATCCACCTCGTGGATGATGACTTGGGTGTACTCCTGCAGCTCGGGCTGCAAGTCCATGGCCAGTAACTGCGCCGCGCCGCGGATGCCGCCCAGCGGATTCTTGATTTCATGCGCCAGATTGCGGGTCAGCTCCTTGGTGGCTTGCACCTGGTCGAAGCTGCGCTCTTCGCGCTCTTGGCGGTTTTGTTGGGCGTTCTCGATCAGCTCGACCAGGATCAAATCGTCAAACTCGGTTTGCGACACGATCACGTGCACCGGCAGATCTTCCACGGTGAAGCCGGGGCCGCTGGGCCGCGTGCCGCGGCGCAGCACGGCGTCAAAGCGGCTGCTGGAGTAGCTGTTGCGGGCCAAGCCCTGCACGGCATCGCGCAGGCGGCTGGCGTCGACAAACCAGTCGTACAACTGGCTGCGCTGCACGGCGCGGCGCGATAAGCGCATGGCGTTCTCAAACGCGGCATTGGCGAACAGGCATTCGCCGTCGGGCTGCACCACCGCCACCATGGTGGCCAGGGTGTCAAAAGCTTCGAAATTAGGGCTGTGGGTCATGGGGAGGTGGCCGGCCCAAAGGTCAAACTCAGGGCAGCTTGCTGATCTCTCGTTTCAGGGCCTGAACATCGCTCTCTTGCCGGCTGACATTGGCCTTGAGCTCAAGCATGCGATCCAGGTAGCGCTGGTAATTGCGCTCGTCACCGCGCCGCTCGGAGTTGCTGGCCAATTCACGCTGGGCCGCAGCCAAGCGCTCTTCGGCCTCGCGCAACTCGGTCTCCAGCACGCGGCGGCGTTCACCGTCGCGGCTGCGTTGCTGGCCGGGCTCAACGCGCTGCGCTTCAGAGCCGGCACTGGCGGCACTTGGTGCCGCAGCGCTGCCGCTGCCGCTGCCGGCGGGCCGGGGCTTGCTCGTCTGCATCACCGTGATGGGCGTGCCTTCGATGGTGCGGCAGCCCTGCGCCGCCGCCTCCTTGGCCGAAAGCGCGTCGGTGTAAAGCACGGGTGGGCCGGGGCAGCGGTAAACCGGTGCACCCGACTGAGCCTGCGCATGGGCGGCAGCAACCACCAAGACGGTGGCCAGACAATTCTGCAAAGCGGATCGAATCAGCATGGCGCGATTGTGGACCAAGTTATTCAGCGGCAATGCGACAAAGACAGGCACAAAAAAGGGCAACCGAAGTTGCCCCCTTGTTCAGCTCAGGCGAGCCGCACGCGGTTTACAGCGTGTAGTACATGTCGAACTCGACCGGATGCGTGGTCATGCGCATGCGCGTGACTTCTTGCATCTTCAGTTCGATGTAGGCGTCGATGTAGCTGTCGGTGAACACGCCACCCTTGGTCAGGAAGGCACGGTCCTTGTCCAGATACTCCAGCGCTTGTTCCAGGCTGTGGCAGACGGTAGGCACCAGCGCGTCTTCTTCCGGCGGCAAGTGGTACAGATCCTTGGTGGCGGCTTCGCCCGGATGGATCTTGTTTTCCACGCCGTCCAAACCTGCCATCAGCAGGGCCGAGAAGCCCAGGTAGGGGTTCATCAGTGGATCGGGGAAGCGTGCCTCGATGCGGCGACCCTTGGGGTTGGCCACGAAGGGGATACGGATCGATGCCGAGCGGTTGCGGGCCGAGTAAGCCAGCTTGACCGGGGCTTCGTAGCCAGGCACCAGACGCTTGTACGAGTTCGTACCGGGGTTGGTGATGGCGTTCAGCGCACGAGCGTGCTTGATGATGCCGCCGATGTAGTACAGGGCGAACTCGCTCAGGCCACCGTAGCCGTCGCCGGCGAACAGGTTCTTGCCGTCCTTCCAGACCGACTGGTGCACGTGCATGCCGGAACCGTTGTCACCAACGATGGGCTTGGGCATGAAAGTGGCAGTCTTGCCATAGGCGTGGGCCACGTTCTGGATCACGTACTTTTGCAGCTGTGTCCAGTCAGCGCGCTCAACCAGCGAGCTGAAACGGGTGCCGATTTCCATCTGGCCGGCATTCGCCACTTCGTGGTGATGCACTTCAACCGGGATGCCCAGTTGTTCCAGGATCAGGCTCATCTCCGAGCGCATGTCTTGGCCCGAATCAACCGGAGGCACGGGGAAGTAACCACCCTTGACGCTCGGGCGATAACCGGAGTTGCCGTGGTCGTATTCCTTGCCGGTGTTCCAAGCAGCTTCTTCGGAGTCGATCTTGACGAAGCAGCCGGACATGTCGACGTTCCAGCGGATCGAGTCGAACACGAAGAATTCGGGCTCAGGACCGAAGAAGGCGGTGTCGCCCAGGCCGGAGGCCTTCAGATAGGCTTCGGCGCGCTTGGCCAGCGAACGTGGGTCACGCTCGTAAGCCTTGCCATCGCTGGGCTCGACCACGTCGCAGCTCATGATCAGCGTCGGCTCTTCGAAGAAGGGGTCGATATTGGCCGTGTTGGGATCGGGCATCAACAGCATGTCGGAGGCTTCAATGCCCTTCCAACCGGCAATCGATGAGCCGTCAAACGCGTGGCCAGAGACGAATTTGTCTTCGTCGAAATGCGACACGGGCACAGACACATGCTGCTCCTTGCCACGGGTATCGGTGAAGCGGAAGTCAACAAACTTGACTTCGTTTTCCTTCACCATCTTCATCACGTCGGCGACGGTCTTGGCCATCAATAGCTCCTAGCGGGTAAATCTTGGGTGGGACTCAAAGAAATTGTTCGACAGGCACGTCGGTCAACATGCGCCGTGCTGTGTATTAAGCAGTTTGCGTGCCAGCACGGTGCATGGCCTTACGGCCCGGCGCCCAGCGGAATTATGCGGGGATTGCCAGGGCTTGCCAGCGCTTTGGCAAAAACAAACTCCCACAACAGCCCTGTTTTGGTGCCAATGGAATTGGTCTAGCGCACCATTTCAGTGCTGATGACGGCACCAAAATCGAGCACGCCTGTTTTCAGTGCGGCGTAGGCGGCCTCCATCTGCTCGGGCGCACCCTTCACGCCCAGCTCGATATGACGCCCCCATTGCGGATGATCGACGCTGGGCAGGCTGAAAACCTTGATGCCAGCGAACTGCGCCTCCACCGCCTCCATCAGCGGCGTCAGCGAAGCTTCCATGGCGCCCTGCACGATCAGCGAACGCTCTTGCAGCCCCACCGTGCGGTGCAGATCGGCATGGCGCTCATCCAGCACCCAGGCCATCATCGGATGCGCCATCACCGGGAAGCCAGGCACGAAGTAAACCGTGCCGACCGAGAAGCCGGGAATCTTGTTGAAGGGGTTGGGAATGATCTCGGCGCCGGCCGGGAACACGCCCATCTGCAGGCGCCGCAAGGTATCTCCAGCTTCGGGGTCAGGGCTTGCCTGGCCCTGCTCTTGCGCCATTTGGGTAATGCGCTGCCAGATCAGTTCCTTGGCCTCGGGATGCAAGACCAGCTCAGCCCCCAGGGCCGCGGCGGCCGCTTGGCGGGTGTGATCGTCCGGCGTGGCGCCGATGCCGCCGCAGCTGATGACGAGGTCGCCGCTGGCAAAGGCTTGGCGCAAATGCTCGGTGATCTGCGCTGGGTCATCGGCCAGATACTTGGCCCAGTCCAGCTGCATGCCGCGGGCGGCCAGCAGTTGGATGAAGCTGCTCATATGCTTGTCCTGGCGCTTGCCGGACAAGATCTCGTCACCAATGATGATCAGGCCAACTTTCATGGGGTTTGCTCCTGCGCTTGAATCACGGGCGGCTGCTCCGCCTCAATCACCGGCCCGCCCTGTCCGCCCTGTCCACGAGCCATGCGCAGCTCCTGCAAGGCATTGAGCGCATAGTGGATGAACCACAGGGTGGAGAAGGCAAACACCAGGGTGTAAAGCCAGATCGACACCAGCACCAGCAGCGGCGCCAGCGCCACCGCCATCACGCCAAATGCCCAGATGGCGGCGGGTGCGGCGCCCAGGAAGCCGGTCACCAGGCCCAGCGTCATCATCGGCACCTTGTGGGCGCGCATCAGCTGACGGCATTCCTGCGCCGAGGCATGCTCGGCCAGGGCGTCAAAAGCAAACACCTTGTAGCTGAGCCAGCCAAAGATCAGCGGCGGCACGATCAGGGCCAAGGGCGGAATCAGCCAGAAAGGCAGGCTCACCAGCAAGGCGAACAGCGCCAGCACCGAATGCATCAAGGACCAGCCCAGCGACTTCCAGAAGGTGCCGCCCTGCTTTTTCTCCAGCATGGGGAAGCGCCGCTCGGCCACCAGCTTGATCAAGGTGGGTGTCATCATCAGCGCCACCAGCAGCAGGCTCAGCACCACGATCACAGGCAGGGCCAGGGCCAAGACCAGCAAAGGCGCAATCACGCTGCGCAGAGCACTCGCACCGACACTGTCGAGCCAGCCCAGCAAGGAGTTGATCAACTGCCAGGACTCCAGCGTGCCGCGCATGCCGGTCACCGCGTCTTCCCAGAAAAAGTAGCCCAGCCCGAAGGCCAGCGCAGCCGACAGCAGCAGCGGCAACAAAGAAAGGGCAATCACCCGCGGATGCAGGCAATAGGCCGCCGCACGCCAAAAGGCGTCGGCAAGCTGACTCATGGACTTGACCATTGCTTGACTTCTCTCGTTTAGCCGTTCAACTGGCGCCAAACAGGCGCCGCAAACCCAGCCATTGCTGGGCCCAGAATCCGCGCCCATAGTCGCGCCCGCCCTCTTCCGGCAATTGGTCGCGCACGCCGGTGGCATCCCATTGCAGTTTGAAGTCGGCGGTGCGGAAGATCACATCCCAAAACGCGAACAACACGCTGAAATTGTGCCCGCCCAAGGTGCCTCGGCCGCCCGACTCATGGCCGATGCCGATGGAGTGATGGCGGCGATGAAAACGCGGGCTGACCACCACACGCTCCAGCACGGGCCCGAACCACAGGCGCACATTGGCGTGCTGCAGGTTTTCCATCAGCTGCGAGAAAGCCACCAGGGCGATGAACTGCCCCGGCTCCACGCCAATCAGGCGGGCCAGCAGCACAAAAGCAGCGTCGCGGAGCACATCGTCGAGCAGATGGTTGCGGTTATCGGTCCACATGCTCATCTCACGCTGGCTGTGATGCAAGCTGTGCAAGGCCCACCACCAATTCCACTGATGCTGGGCGCGATGCAGCCAGTAATTGACGCAGTCAAACACCAGCAAATAGAGGCAAAAACTCAGCAAGGGCTGGTCGGTGACGCCGGGCCACAGCGCATCGAGCTGAAAGCTCGGCACGCCCACCATGCGCATCTGGCCGGCCAGATAGTCCCACATCGGATCGATGCTGAAGAACATCAGCAAACGGAACAGGCCCAAGCGATGGATCAAGGTGTAGATCACATCCACCCGCTTGGCGGCGCGGTCCGTCTGCGCCTCCACCGGGCGCCAACGCTCCAGGCCGCGAATGGCGGTCAGCATCACCGCAATTTGCAGCAAGCCCACCAGCAACCAGCCGGTCGCCGCAAAAGCGTCTTCCAGCAGGTTGCCACCGCCCAAATTGAACACCAGCGGCTGCACCAGGGTTTCAAACAGCCAGAGCTGGCCCTGGGCAAAGAGATCAGTCAAGAATTCCATCATCGTCAGGGTTTGCTGGCGACGGCCTTGCCCTCGCTACGCTTGGCTTCCAGGCTGGCAAACAGGGGCGCAAAGCGGGGGTGTTCGCGCAAGGGCGCGAAGCACATGCCCTTGTCCTTGAGCCCTTGCATCAAAGGCTCCAGCACGGCAGGCGCCCACGGGTCTTGGCGCGACCAGATGCCCAAATGCGCCATGAGGATATCGCCAGGCTTGATGTCGCGCAGGGCGCGCTCCAGCAACTTGGCATTGGGGTGGCTTTGGCTGGACAACTCATCGCCCAAAAAACCCGCCGCGCTCCAGCCCACATGGGTGTAGCCGCAGGCCTTGGTGGCGGCCAGCAGCGCGGGTGAGCTCTTGCCGGCAGGGGCGCGGAACAGCGGGCCCATTTTCTTGCCGGTCATCTCGGTGAAACGCTGAGCCACCTTGTCCAGGCTTTCGCAATATTGCTGCGCCGTGAGCTCAACGATCTGCGGCTTTTGCACACCGGCGGCGCGGCGCATCTTGAAGCGGCCGTCGGGCAAGTCTTCCAACCAGGTGTCGTGATCCCAGGTGTGGGGGCCAAAGTCATGGCCTTGCGTGGCCAGGTTCTTCCACCAAGGCGCCCACTGCGCGTCCAGGGTCTGGCCGCCGGTTTGGGTGGGCTCGTTGGCTAGGAAAAAAGTGGCCTTGGCATCGAAGCGTTTGAGCGTGTCCGCGATCAGCGGGGCCACGCCCATATGGCCGGTATCAAAGCTCAGATAGACCGGCTTGTCGCAGGCCGGGGCGGCCTGCAAGGCCGTGCCGATCAGCGTCAGGGCCATGGCCATGGCTGTGGGCCTGGCAAAGCGACCTGACAAAGACTCACACAGGGAAGCAAGCATCACTGGCGCGGCATGTGATTCAGCGTCCACACGCCATGCGGCGATTTGCCGACCTTGACCTGCTGGATCACCTTCTTGCTGACGGTGTCGATCTTGGTCAGCTTGCCGGCCCAGCGCGAGGTCACCAGCAAGGTCTTGCCGTCGCCCAGCACTTCCATATCGTCCGGGCCGCTGGGGCCGGGGAATTGGTCAACCACCGCAAAGCTCTGCAGATCGATCTTGCTGATGGTGTTGCCGGCGCGGTTGCTGACCAGCACATGGCGCTTGTCACCCCAGGCGCGGAAGGAATGGGCGCCCTTGCCAGTGGCGATGCGCTTGACCAATTTGGGCGCGCTGCCGCTGACGTCGTAGACCTCCACTTCCTTGGCGCCGGTCAGCGCCACGAGGATGTGTTTGTCGTCAGGGGTCAGGAAGATGTCCGCCGGCATGGGGCCGACCTTGGTCTTCCAGCGCGGCGCCTGCGTGGCCAGGTCAACCGCCAGCAACTCATCGCTGTCTTGCAGGCTGACGTAGAGCACCGTGCTCTTGCTGTCGATGAACAAATGGCTGGGCGTCTTGGGCGCGGGAATGCGCTTGACCAGCTGGAAGGGCTTGGCCGTGTCGGCAGGCACCCAGCGGTACAGATTGACATGGTCCAGGCGATTGGCCGCGGTGACAAACCACTTCATGTCCGGCGAGAAGCGCAGGTGGTAGGGGTCGGCAATGCCGTTGACCACGCGCTGCACCTCGGCCGTGGCCGGGTCGATGAAGGTCAGCGAATCACCCAGGGCATTGGCCACCACCAGGGATTTTTCATCCGGCGTGAGGTAGAGGTGATGCGGCTCTTTGCCGGTGGGAATGCGCTTGATCTGGGTGAAGCTGACCGGGTCAATCACGCTGATGTCGGCATCCAGCGAATTCAGCACAAAGATGGGTTTGCTGACGGGCCCCGCCGGCGGGGCAGCCAAGGCGCTGGTCGCGGTCAGGAAACTCAGGGCCAAGCTGGCAAGAACACGCGGCCGGAACAAAAAAGACATCGATCAACCTCTGGCAAAAATGGGCGCTGCTACCCTTGTAGCAACGCCCGCCAGTGTAGTTGCCCCGTCGGCGGCCGGTCTTGCCTAGTGTGGTGTTTCATGCTGTGTGGAACTTAAGAAAACCGATGAATTTGGCCCTATGGCAAGGCGCAAACCGCAGACATAGCCGTAGCTATGGCGAGGATTTGCAAGGCAGCCATGGGGACAAAGACGCGGCTTTATGTTGCACACAGTGTGAAACACCGCACTAGGGTCAAGGCCCAGTGCGGGCTGCGGCTCAGTCTTCGTCGCCGCCCAGCAAACCGCCGAGCAGGCCGCCGGCGGCCACGCCGCCGAGCAAAGAGCCTTCCTCACGACTGCCGCCGCGCTGCGGTGCGGCCGCAAAAATACGCGACGCCAGGCGCGAGAAGGGCAGGCTTTGCAGCCAGATCTCGCCGGGGCCGGTCATCTTGGCCAGGAACAAGCCCTCGCCACCGAACAGCGCGGTCTTGATCTTGCCCACGTACTGGATCTCGAAATTGACATTGGGCGTGTAGGCCACCACGCAGCCGGTGTCCACCAGCACGGTTTCACCCGGCTGCAGTTTGCGCCGCACCACGGTGCCGCCGGCATGCACAAAGGCCAGGCCGTCGCCGTCGAGCTTTTGCATGATGAAGCCCTCGCCGCCGAAGAAGCCCACGCCCAGCTTTTGCTGCAAGGCAATGCCCAGCGATACGCCACGTGCGGCGCACAAGAAGGCGTCTTTCTGGCAGATCAGCGTGCCGCCGAGCTGGCGCAAGTCCATAGCCAAAATCTTGCCGGGGTAAGGCGCCGCGAAGGCCACCTTGGCCTTGCCATGGCCCTGATTGGTATAGACGGTGGTGAACAACGATTCGCCCGTCACCAGGCGTTTGCCCGCGCTCAGCAGCTTGCCGAAGAAGCCGCCCTGGGCGGCTGCACCGTCGCCGAACACGGTATCCATGCTGATCGCCGAGTCCATATACATCATGCTGCCGGCCTCGCCGATGGCGGCCTCGCCGGGGTCGAGCTCGACCTCGACGAACTGCATCTCGGCACCCTTGATTTCAAAATCGACAACATCCATGGCCATGCTTCTAACTCCTGTTCTGAAAAGCGCGGCGCCATCTTAACGAGTGCTACCTATACTTGATCCATGACAGGACTCTCGCCCGTGCCCGCGCCAGCGCTCACGTCAGCATCATCACCCAGCCCCACGCCAGCCGCCTCGCTCAAACCGGGCGACAGCTACGTGCAGTCATTCGCGCGCGGCCTCTCCGTGATCCGCGCTTTCAATGCCGAGGCGCCGCGCCAAACCCTCACCGAAGTGGCCAAGCGCTGCGAGCTGACCCGGGCCGGCGCCCGGCGCATTTTGCTAACGCTGGAAACGCTGGGCTACGTCAGCTGCGACGGCCGTCTGTTCGCGCTCACGCCCAAGATCCTCGACCTCGGCTTCGCCTATTTATCGACCCAGCCGCTCTGGCACTTCGCTGAACCGGTGATGCAAAGCCTGGCCAGCGAGCTGGGCGAGAGCGTTTCCGCCGCGGTGCTGGAAGGCAATGACATCGTCTACGTGCTGCGCGTGCCGGCGCGCAAGATCATGAGCATCAACCTCGGCCTGGGCAGCCGCTTGCCGGCCTGGTGCACCTCGATGGGCCGGGTTTTGCTGGCCGGGCTGGAGCCCGCCGCGCTGGAGCAGTACCTGGAACGCCTGCGCCAGCAACCTCTGGCCCGCCACACCGTGCGCACGGTCACCAACGAGGCCGATTTGCGCCTGCGCATCCATCAGGTGCGCGAACAGGGTTGGTGCTTGCTGAATCAGGAGCTGGAGGAAGGCCTGGTCTCGCTGGCCGCGCCCATCGTTGATCGCAACGGCCAAGTGCTGGCGGCGCTCAATATCGGCGCCCAGGTGAACCGGCGCCCGCCGGAGGCACTGCTCGACACCTGCTTGCCCAAGCTGCTGGAAGCGGCGCGGCAGATCTCGCGCCTGCTCGAACTCAAGCGCTGAGCCGCTGCGGCGCCACGCAGGGCATGACGATTTCAAACGCCGCGCCGCCACCCGGCGGGCTGCTCACCGCAATAGTGCCGCCCAGCATTGAGCGCACGATGTTGTAGCAAATATGCAGACCTAGGCCACTGCCGCCCTGCCCCAGGCGCGTGGTGAAAAAGGGGTCGAACACCCGTTCCAAATGCTGAGGCGGGATGCCCACGCCGTCGTCGGAAAAGCGCAGGCACACCAAAGCCATGCCAGTTTCAGTTTCGGCGGGCGTTGCGCTGAGGCGAATCACGCCGTCCAGGCGCTCCCGCAGGCCGTGCACCAAGCTGTTGATGATCAGATTGCTGAGCACCTGGCCCAGCGGGCCGGGATAGCTGTCTAGCTGCAAGCCCGTGGGCACATCGATGACCATGCGGTGGCCGGCCAAGTTGACACGCTGGCGCAGCGTCAGCGCCACTTCGGCACACACCTTGGCGAGATCGAACTGGCGGCGCTGGTCCGAGGTTTGGTCCACCGCCAGTTGCTTGAAGCTGCTCACCAGCTCCGCCGCCTTCTCGATATTGCGTGACAGCAAGCCGGCAGAATCGCCCAGGGAATGGGCGTACTGCGTCAACTCCGAGCGCCGCAAGGCGCCCGCTTCGAGCTGGCGCAGCAGATGCTGGCTGCTATCGCGCAAGGTGCTGGCCACCAGCAAGCTATTGCCGATGGGCGTATTCAGCTCATGCGCGATGCCGGCCACCAGGGCACCCAGCGAGGCCAGCTTCTCATGGTGAATCAGTTCGTCCTGCGTTTGCTTCAAGCGGTTCAGCGCCAGGTCGGCGCGCTTCTGGGCGCTGGCGGCCTGGGCATAGGCGGCGGCATTGTCCAGCGCGATGGCGCCGTAGGCACACAAGGTGCGGAAGATGGCCAGCTCCCGTTCACCATAGGCATCGCGCTGCGGCGACTGAATCGTCATCACGCCGATCAGGCGCTCACCCGCGAGCAAGGGGCCGTAGAGCAAGCTCCAGGTCACCAAGGTGCCGGGCCAGACCGGTGGGCTCTCATCAAGGTCGTCGGGTGCCAGATTCAGCGCGATCTCGGCACGCTCGCGGGCGCAGCGGGCGACAACGCGCTCGGGGTCGTCGAGTGTCAGGCGGTCCGGCTCCAGGGCCTGGCCGTTCTCGACGCCCAGAGCCATCGCCAAGTCACCGCTGGGCTCGTCGACCAGGTAGATCACAAAGCAAGCGGCATCCAGCAACTCGTTGACATGGCGGCGCAGGGCTGCCAGCACCGCCTGCGTGTCCAGGCTGGCAGTGATCTCGCGACCGATCGCGCCTAGGCTTTCCAGCGCCCCAATCGAGGCCTGCAGCGCCACCGCCGCTTGGCGATGGTGGGCCGCCTCGGCCCGCGCGCTGTCGAGCTGATGCTGGATCTGCAAGGCCAGGCTGCGTTGCTCCAGCGCCGCGGTATGGGTCTTGGCGTGCGCCTCTTGCGCCGCCAGGGCCCTGGCGTAGGCGGCCTCATAGTCACCGCAGGCCGCATGGGCTTTGGCCAGTTGGCGATGTAAATCAGCCGGCGTGGCGTATCCCTGGATGCCTTGGCCAAGCCGCAGGGCCTGTTGCAAAAAAGCCAGCGCTGACGACCCATCCGAAGCCTGTGCCAGCAAAGACAAGGCCCTGATCTGCCCAACGCTGTCGCCCTGCGCGCGCGCTTGCTGCAAGGCCTTGTTGGCGCAAGCCTGGGCTTCCTCAACCCGGCCCAGGCCCAAAAAGCTGGCGGCTTGACCCCGCCAGGCGAACTCCAGCATGTCCGCAGCCATGCTGGCCTGGGCATGAAGCTCCAGGGCCTGAAAGCGCGGCAGCGCCTCGGCCGGCTCGCCACAGTCCAGCGCCAGCAAGCCCAGCACATTGAGCACGGTGTTGAAAGGGCGAGAGCCGCTCAGGCAGGCCAGTTGCGCTTCACTCTCCAGCAAAAAGTGGCGCGCCTCATCGAAACGCCCGAGCAGGCGCAGCACATCGCCCAGCTTGCTCAAGGCGCCACCCAAACAGGCCGGCCAAGGATGGCGACGGGCCAGTTGCAAGGCCCGCTCATGCCATTCCAGGCCATGCTCAAAATCGCCCAGCCGTACAAAAGAGTCGGCCACGTTATTGGCCATGACGGAGGCCAGACGCGCCTGGCCGAAGGCCTGCGCCAAGGTGTGCGCTTGCATGAAATGCCGGATGGCGCCACCCAGATCGTTGGTCATTGCCTCGACGAGGCCGCGAGCCACCGCCACGAACAGGCCAAGTTCTGGCGGCAGCGCTTGATCGCCGTCGGCAGGGAATTGCTGGCGCAGAGCCTCGGCTGCGGCCGCCAGATCCCTGAAGGCCAGCGCGCGAATCTGCCGCGCCTGCGCCTGGCGAGCGCGCAAGCCGTCGCCGCCCGTCAGGTAAGCCGTCAAGGCATCACCCAGCGCAGCCATTGCGGCCTGACCCCGGCCCAAATCGTCCATGACAAAGGCCTCAAGCCAGCAGCAGTCGCCATGGCCGATGTCATCACCCAGGGCCAGAAAAAGCGCACTGGCCTCGCGCAATACCAAACTTGCCCCCTGCAGATCGGCAGCCAGCCAACGCAGCTCCGCACGCAGCAGCAGCAAGCGGGCGCTTAGGCGCTGCCGCAACGCGACCGGCAAGCTGTCAGCCGCCATCAGGGCTTGCTCGGCCACTTGCGCCTGAATCAAGGCGGCCTCACCGTCGCGCTGGCGCAGATGCCAGGCCAGACTCACGCCCGCAGTCACACCCGTCTCGCCGGCCAATGAGGCCCGCTGCCGCAGCACGGCGAGTTCCTCGCTGGTGGCCAGTAGATTCATGCGTGTGAATATTGACGTTTGCCGGTCGATCATATCGACGAGCACTCACCAGCGGCGGGCTTGGCGGCAGACAGATGAAGTTTGTGTGAAGAAACCTTCAGCGCAAGCGCTGTCGGCGCCATCCGGCCTGGCCTTGAGAGAACGCCCGCATCACCTTGTCGGCAAAAAAAAAGAGTGCCCAAGGGGCACTCTTTGACTTGCATCGAAGCAGGGGCAAGGGCCAATGCGGCCCCGGCAGCTCAGCCCATGTGCAGGCCGCCGTTGCAACTGAAATCGGCGCCGGTGGTGAAACCAGAGTCTTCACCCGCCAGCCAAGCCACGATGGCAGCGATTTCCTCGGGCGTGCCCAAGCGCTTGATCGGGATGGTGGCCACAATCTTCTCCAGCACCTCGGGGCGAATGGCCTTGACCATATCGGTGCCGATATAGCCCGGGCTGACGGTATTGACCGTCACGCCCTTGGACGCCACTTCTTGCGCCAGGGCCATGGTGAAGCCGTGCATACCGGCCTTGGCGGCCGAGTAGTTGGTCTGGCCGAACTGGCCTTTCTCACCGTTGACCGAGGAGATGTTGATGATGCGGCCCCAGCCCCGCTCCAGCATGTCTTCAATCACCTGCTTGGTGACGTTGAACATGGAGTTCAGATTGGTGTCGATCACCGCATCCCAATCGCCGCGGCTCATTTTGCGGAACATGCCGTCACGGGTGATGCCGGCGTTGTTCACCAGCACATCGATGGGGCCATGTTCGGCGCGCACCTTGGCGAAGGCCGCCACGGTGGAATCCCAATCCGAGACATTGCCGACCGAGGCGTAAAAGGTGTAGCCCAGGGCGGACTGCTCATTCAGCCACTTATCGAAATCACGGCTGGGGCCGCAGCCGGCGATGACCTTGAAACCTTCTTTGTGCAGGCGCTGGCACATCGCAGTCCCGATGCCGCCCATTCCGCCGGTCACATATGCAATCTTCTGGCTCATAAAAACTCCTTGCCTCCACGGCTGGCTATTCGGTGTGGCCACTGGCTGCGCCGCGTCTAGAGCGCCGGCAGCGACCTATTGATATTCGAAAAAGACGCAGGAAAGTGCGGGTGAAAACAAGCCTCACGCAAGACCCCGGGAGGGTCAAGCGGGTTGGCCCTATGCGGGTAAACCGAGGGCTTGTTAGCGTTCCACCGTCAAGGCCACGCCCATGCCGCCGCCAATGCACAGCGAGGCAATGCCCTTCTTGGCATTGCGACGCTGCATCTCGTGCAGCAAGGTGACCAAAATGCGCGCGCCGGAGGCGCCGATGGGGTGGCCCAGCGCAATGGCGCCGCCGTTGACATTGACCTTGCTCATGTCCCAACCCATTTCCTGATGCACGGCACAGGCTTGGGCGGCGAAGGCTTCATTGATTTCAAGCAGATCGAGGTCTTGCGCCTTCCAGCCGGCGCGCTCCAGCGCCTTGCGGGCCGCGGGCACCGGGCCCATGCCCATGATGGCCGGATCCAGGCCCGCGCTGGCATAAGACGCGATGCGCGCCAGCGGCGTCAGACCCAGTTGCGCCGCCTTGGCCGCCGTCATGATCAGCAAGCCAGCGGCGCCGTCATTCAGGCCAGAGGCATTGCCGGCGGTGACGCTGCCGGCCTTGTCGAAAGCGGGGCGCAGGCCAGCCAGCACTTCGGCATTGGTCTTGCGGTTGATGAATTCGTCGGTGTCAAAAATGATGGGGTCGCCCTTTTTCTGGGCGATGCTGACGGCGGCAATCTCGTCCTTGAAGCGGCCGGCGTCCTGAGCCGCGGCGGCCTTTTGCTGCGAGCCCAGCGCCAGCGCGTCTTGCGCCTCGCGGCTGATGCTGTACTGCTTGGCCACGTTCTCGGCCGTGATGCCCATGTGGTACTGGTTGTAGACGTCCCACAGGCCGTCGGTGATCATGGTGTCGACCAGCTTCCAGTCACCCATGCGCTGGCCGTCGCGCGAACCGGGCAAGACGTGGGGAGACAAGCTCATGCTTTCCTGGCCACCGGCGATGACGATCTCGCTGTCGCCATCACGAATGGCTTGCGCCGCCAGCATCACCGCCTTGAGGCCGGAGCCGCAAACCTTGTTGATGGTGAAGCCAGGCACCGATTGCGGCAGGCCGGCCTTGATGACGGTCTGGCGAGCCGGGTTCTGGCCCGCGCCGGCGGTCAGCACTTGGCCCAGGATGACCTCATTGATTTGCGCGCCATCCAGGCCGGAGCGACGCAGCAAGTCCTTCACCACCGTCGCACCCAGCTCCACCGCCGAAGTCTTGGCCAAGGTGCCGCCGAACTTGCCGATGGCGGTGCGGGCTGCGGCCACAATCACGATATCTGTCGTCATGTCTTCTTGCTCCGTTTTAATTTCAAGTTAGGCTTTTTGCTTGACATAGCGGCCGGGGGCCGCCTCGATGGACTTGTACTTGCGATTACCCGCCGCCTTGGGCGCAGGGATCTGCTTGCCGGCATGGGTGGCCAGCCAGGCGGACCAATCGGTCCACCAGCTACCCGGCTTCTCGACCGCAGTGGCGAACCATTGCTCGGCCGTGCCCGGCAGGGCCGCCGACTTGCCGACCCAGTAATTGCGCTTATTCTTAGCCGGCGGGTTAATGACCCCGGCGATATGGCCGGAAGCGCCCAGCACAAAGCGCTTATCACCCTTGAACACCTGGGTGCTGCGGTAGGCAGCGTCCCAGGGCACGATATGGTCTTCGCGCGAGCCGTAGAGATAAACCGGCGCCTCAATCAGGCCGAGGTCGATCTTCTCGCCGCATACGGTCAGGGCGCCCGGCACTTTCAGCTCATTTTGCAGATAGGTGTGGCGCAGATACCAGCAGTACATCGGGCCGGCCATATTGGTGGCGTCACCGTTCCAGTACAGCAGGTCAAAGGCCGGCGGCGCTTCGCCCTTGAGGTAGTTGCCCACCACATAGTTCCAGACCAGATCATTGGGGCGCAGGAAGCTAAAAGTAGTGGCCAGCTCCTGGCCCTTGAGCAAGCCTGGGCCCTTGGGGGCATTCGGGCCAATGCTTTTTTCGCGCATCTGCACCAAGCCCTCATCGACAAAGATGTCGAGGATGCCGTTGGCGGAAAAGTCGATCAACGAAGTCAGCAAGGTCACGCTGCTGGCTGGCTGCTGGCCGCGCGCGGCCAGCACGGCCAAGGCGGTGGCCAAAATGGTGCCGCCGACGCAAAAGCCCAGGCTGTCGATCTGATCAGCGCCGCTGATCTCACGCGTTACTTCGATGGCCTTGATGGCGGCGTGCTCGATGTAGTCGTCCCAGGTCCAGGCTGCGCAAGACGCATCCGGGTTGCGCCAACTGACCACAAACACCCGGTGGCCCTGCGACACCGCATAGCGGATCAGTGAGTTCTCGGGCTGCAAATCGAGGATGTAGAACTTGTTGATGCAAGGCGGCACCAGCAAGAAGGGGCGCTCGAAGACGGTAGGCGTCAGCGGCTTGTATTCGATCAGCTGGAAGAAATCGTTCTCGAAGACGATGTCGCCGGGCGTGCTGGCCACATTGCGGCCGACTTCGAAAGCACTCTCATCGGTCTGCGACACATGGCCGCGCTGCACATCGGCCCACAGCTGCTGCATGCCCTTGGCGATGCTCTCGCCCTGGGTTTGCAGGGCCAGCTTTTGCGCCTCCGGGTTAAGGGCCAGGAAGTTGCTGGGCGAAGCCGCGTCGACAAACTGCTGCACGGCGAAGCGGATGCGCTGGCGGGTCTTTTCCTCGCCCTGCACCTGGTCGGCCATTTGCTGCAAGGTCTTGGCATTGAGCAGATAGAGCTGCGCCATGAAGGATGCGGCCGGGTTGGCGTTCCAGGATTCGTCAGCAAAGCGGCGGTCGCCCAAGGGTTTGGGCGGGGCGGCGGGTGCAGCCGCGGTCAAATTACCCAGGCTGCTCAGATGGAGCGCGTTGTTCCACAGCTCGGTGGCCTGCTTGATGTAGTTGCCTTGCAACTCGCTCAGCGCCGCGGGCGAAATCTGCAGGCTCAGCATGGAGTTCCACATCTCGCCCAAAGCACCGACGCCATCGCTGGCTGGCTTTGCGCCACTAGCCGCACCGGGGGCAGCGCCCTCCGACCTATCCTGAACAGCCTCGGCGGCTGCCGCTGAGGCTTTCGATTTACGTGCCATGAGTCTCCCAACCATTGACCAGACGATGAACTGATGATGATGAATGCACGGAGGCCTAGGAGCGCTCCGCATGAACCCGCGCCAGACTCTTCGTCGCTGCGCAATAGCCCATGAGGATCATCCTATTCAAATGCTGTTGTAACCTCCATCCCTTACCTTGTAATGACACCTCATGTACTTAATCGCAATTGCTTGGGGCTATGTGGCCGTGATGATGGCCTTGGCCGAAGCCACCAGCAGCCAAGGCAGCATTCTTGGCGCCGTGATCACTTTGCTGCTCTACGGCGTGCTGCCCATCACCATCTTGCTCTACATCCTGGGCGCCCCGGGGCGCAAAGCTGCACGCAAGAAGCAGGCCATGGCCGAGGCTGAACTGGCCGCTCAGGCTGCTGCTACAGCTCAGGCTCAACAATCAACGCAAGCTGATGGCGGCGACCATGCGCCCGCCCAGCCGCTCCCGCCGGTAGGAAAAGAAACGTGAGTCTTCGCTGTAGGTGCACCAAGCGCCACCGCTGATCGAGCCCAGGCCCAGAGCCTGCAGCCGCTGGCGGGCCAAGCCCACCAAATCAGCGCGCCAGCGCGGCTCGCCGGCCGCATTGGGGCGATAGCTGAACAATGGCTGATCGTGCAAGAGCGGCGCCCGACCGAAGGCTTGCAGCACATCGGCACCCACTTCAAATGCGCTAGGGCCTATGCATGCACCCATCCAGGCTTGCACCTGCCCGGGCTGGCATCCGGCCGCAGCACACAGTTCGGCCACCGTGTTCTCCAGCACCCCGCCGGCAAGTCCTCGCCAGCCGGCATGTGCGCCGGCCACCCCGCCTGGGGCGGCGAACAGCACCGGCAAGCAGTCCGCCACCTGAATCGCCACCGCCAAGTCGGGCCGCGTGCTGACGCTGGCATCCACCTTGAGCTGCGGCACGCCCGGCAAGACATGCTCCGGCGCCAAGCGGGCGACGTCGCTGCCATGCACTTGATGGAGAAACACCGCTTGTGCCCCCAGCGCCTGGCTGACCCGGGCACGGTTGGCGGCCACGGCGGCGGGGTCGTCCTCGACCGCCCCGCCCACATTCATGCTGGCATGCGCACCCTGGCTGACGCCGCCGGCGCGCGTGGTCATGAAGGCCTGCACGGACAGGCCGGTGAACTCAGGCCGCAGCCAATCGGGGTCGATCAGCGCTGCTTCACTCAGCATCGGGGCAGGCGCTGGGTTGCGTTTTGGCGAAAGCGTCCAGCGCCATGCAGTTGGCAAATACCCGCATCACGCCGGGCACATGGTCGAGTCGGCAATCGAAACGCTGGGCGTTGAAGATTTGCGGCACCAGCACGCAGTCGGCCAGGCCGGGCGTGTCGCCAAAGCAGAATTGGCCGGCGCTGTGGTTCAGGCGCTGCTCCACCACGGCCAAGCCCTGCTCGACCCAGTGGCGGTACCAGCGATTCTTGTTGTCCTCGTCCACGCCCAGCTCCTTGCTGAGGTAGCGCAGCACCCGCAGATTGTTCAGCGGGTGGATTTCACAAGCGATGTCTTGCGCCATCGCCCGCACTTGGGCGCGGCCCAGGGCGTCGGCCGGCAGCAGGGGCGGCTTCGGGTGGGTTTCATCGAGGTACTCGATGATGGCCATGGACTGGCTCACCAGCGCATCGCCATCGCGCAGCAGGGGCACCAGCTTGGAGATCGAGGCTTCGGCGTAGCTGGCGTTGAACTGCTCGTTCTTGGCCAGGTGGACGCTGCGGTAGTCGTAATCCAGCCCTTTGAGTGCCAGCGCGATGCGCACCCGGTAGGAGGCGGAGGAGCGAAAGTAATTGAAGAGTTCCATGAGCGTGGATGATGCCACGGCGCTGTGACGGCGGACAGCTCGGGCGTGCGCTGCGCCGCCTTTAACACGCCACTCTTCGTAAGCATCTTCGGCGCCACTTGAGGGGCATTCCGCGCGTCATCTTGCCCACGCAAGCGCCCGGCTACACTGCGGCCCATGTGGCTGCCCCCTCGTTTCAAGTTTTGCTCCAGCTGCGGCGCTGCCGTGGACTACCGCGTGCCGGCTGACGACAACCGCGAGCGTGCGACCTGCGGCACCTGCGCCAGCATTCACTACCAAAACCCCATCAATGTGGTGGGCACGGTGCCGATTCTGGGTGAACCCGGCGCAGAGCAAGTGCTGCTCTGCCGCCGTGCGATTGAGCCGCGCCTGGGCCTGTGGACCCTGCCGGCCGGCTTTTTGGAATTGGGTGAGAGCTGCGAAGCCGGCGCCCTGCGCGAAACCATCGAAGAGGCCGGCGCACAAGTCGAGATGCAGCCGCTCTACAGCTTGATCAATGTCTTGCGCGCCGGTCAGATTCATCTCTTTTACCGCGCCCGCCTGCTCTCGGCCGAGTTCGACCCGGGCCCCGAAACCCTAGAAGCCAAGCTCTTTTACGAGCATGAAATTCCCTGGGACGAGCTGGCCTTCCGCACCGTACGCGAAACCTTGCAGCGCTATTTTGAGGACCGCCGCTTGGGCCGGCCCTTCGCGCTATTCAGCTCCGAAATCAGCTGATTCAGGCCCGCCCGGCTTGCTGCGTCGTCGCCCAAGGGCCGGTCACGCCGTCCAGCTCGCAGTCCCACAAGGCCTGCACATCCATGGCGTCGACCACGCCCTCGGCATAGACCTTCAGCGCCAGGCTGCGCAGCATCACCACCATGCCGCGCACAAAGGCGGCGCGCGCCGCGTCACCCGACACCCCGCTGACCACGGCCACGTCCAGCTTCACATAGTCCAGGCCGGCTTGGTAAAGACGCTCCACCTGGGCCAGGCCGGCGCCGGCATGCTCCAAGCCCAGTTTGAGCCCCAGCGGGCGCAGTTGCCGGCCCATTTCCAGCAAGAGATCAAAGTGGGCAATGGCCGCGCTTTCGGCAAGCTCCAGGCCGAGCTTGCGCGCCGCCTGCGGCGCTTGAAACACCTGCTCGCGCAGCCGCGCCACAAAGCTGCCGTCCAGCAACGAGGCCGGCGCCACATTGATGCAGCGGGCTTGGCCGTCGCGGGCGATGGCTTCCAGTGCCAGGGTCACGGCCAGCACATCCACATCGGCCGTCAAACGGCTGCGCAGGGCCAGGGGTAGCCAGCGCGAGGCTGGCTCAAAAGCACCGCCCTGCTCCAGTTGCAGCTGCATCGGGCTTTCTTGATGCAGCACTTGACCCGCCTTGTCCAGCAGCGGGTAGGCCAGCAAACGCCCGCGCTTTTCAGCCAGCGCTTCCATGATCTGCGCCCGCCAAGCGCGCTCGCCCAGGGCCAGCAGGCCGGTGACGGCTTCTTGCGCCCCGGGCCGCAGCTTGCTGAACTCGACCACAAAGCCGCTCTGGCTTTCGGCCCGCGCCAAGGCCGCATCGGCTTCACCGAACCACACACCCATGGCCTGATCGCGCGGCAGATCCACCGCGCCGACGGCCACATGAATGCCATTGCCAAAGGCCGGCAGGCTGGCGCGCAAGGCTTCGCTCAAGGCCTGGGCTGTTTCCTGCGCCACATCCGGCGCGGGCAGCCAAAGCGCGAAGTCCGCACCATTCAAGCGGCCACCCAGGCAGCCACGCACCCGGTCGGGATAGGCTTTCACCGCTTTGCCCACCGACAGCAAAATCTGATCCACGGCCGGCCGACCGAGGCGCTGGTTGAGTTCGGTCAAATCACGCAGGCGCAGCAGCACCAGGCCAGCATGGCTGGGGCCTTCGTCGCGACTCAGGGCCGAACTCAGCTCGGCCATGAAGTGCTTGCGCGTGCTCATGCCGGTCAGCGGATCGCAATGCGCTTGCAGGCTCAGCACCTGCAGTTGTTCGGCCTGGGCCTCAAACATGCTCTTGACCCGCAGCACCATGGCGTTCATGGCTTGGCTGAGGCCGCGCAACTCGGGCACGTCGGATTCAGGCACCACCGTGAAGCTGCCCTCCACCACCGCCCGGGCTTGGGCGGCCACATTGTCCAAAGGCCGGCGGATGCGGCGCAACACCCAAGCCGCCGCCAAGCTGGCCAGCACGCCGACCACGCTCAGCAGCAGGCTGATGCGGGTGACACTGCGCCACAACTCGTCATGGGCATAGGCCGACTGGCTTTGCACCTCCAGGCTGCCGACGGCATTCCAGCCATTGCTGACCTGGGCCACGCCGGGCTGCGCCTCAATCGGTGTCAGGGCGACAAACCAAGCTGGCGCGCGGGATGCGAGGGCTGATGCGCGGCGCTCAAGGGCCACCTTGCCGTCGGCATGGCGCAGCACCACGCTCTGGTAGTAGCCGGTGTCAAACAGCGCCGACATCTGCAACTCCATCAAGGTCGGGTCGCCCTGCTGCTGCGACAAGACCAAGGCCAGGGCCTGGGCGTTGTCGCTGTTCTTCATCTGCAACTGGGTCTGCAGCAAAAGCCGCACTGACAGGGTTGATACCGCCACGCTGCCCAGGAGCGATGCGAGCAGCGCGGCCAGAACCAGCAATCCAACCTGACGCATCAAGGACATGGAAACTCCCCAACAAGACTATTCACTTCTCAGCACCCTTAAAAACCTTCGGCCCGCGCCTTGGCCAGCAAATCGCGCCACAAGGATAGACGTTGCAGCGGGTCCCCCGCCGACGTTGCCCCTACCCCTTGCCACAGCCCTTCGCCGTTGAAACTGAACACCGGCTGCAAGTCAGGCCGCTGCGAGGCCGGCCGTACATCGGCGATCAGATTGTCCAGAATCAGTGGCTCCGCACTCGGCTGTGCATAGTAGGCCAGCACCATATGCGCAATGGAGCGGCCACCCAGACTGGCACGCACATAGACCATGCGCAGCTTGGCCACCGGCATGCCGGCCGATAGCAGGGCGAAATACTTGGCAATGGCGTAGTCCTCGCAATCGCCCTGGCCTTTGGCTAGCGATTCCAGCGGGCTGGCCCAGTAGTCGATCTTGCCCCAGACCTCAATGTCATCGCGAAATTCGATGTGCTTGTTGACGAAGCCATTGACCTCGCTCACCCGCGCCACTTCGTCCATGGCGGTGGCACGCTCGATCAGCTGCAGCATCTGCTGCGCCTCGGCCAGCGCCCGCGGCGAGACCTTGGTCGCGGCCTCCAGCCAGCGGCCACGGTCCAGCGCATAGCTCAGCGTAGGCAGCACGCCGGCCGTCAAGGCCAGGCTGGCGCAAACGCGCAGCAGCCAGCGCCGGGTCAAGCCCGGTCTAGGCACTTTGGCACGTTGAGCGCAAAAGAGCATGCGTTGTTGCGTCCGAAATCAGCTGGCGAGGGGCCTGCAAAGCGATGCAGCAAGCCATAATCCGATGCACTTTACAGGCTGCGCCTCATATGGCGGCCAGGTGCAGGGCCAATTTCCTTTGTATTCCATGAGCACCCAGACAATCCGCCAAGAAGTTGACAAAGCGCGCCAGACCGGACCGCTCAAACAAATCATCATCCCCCCATGCCCTGAGCTGCTGGCCCGGCTGCAACAGGCGATGGCAAACAACCCGCCAGATTTGACCGAAGTGGCACGCATCGCCGCCAGCGATGTGGCCATGTCAGCCACCCTGCTGCGCCTGGCCAACAGCCCCATTCACCTGTCCGACGGCATGCCCTGCAACACCGTGGGCCAGGCCATGACACGGATTGGCCTGGACGAGACGGCACAGGTGATGACCGCCTTTCTGCTGCGCAATGCCTTCCCGGTCAACAACGCACATCTGACCCGCTTCTGGGAGCGCTCGGCCAAACGCGCCCGCGCCATGGCTTTTGTGGCCCGGCAGCTGCCGGGCTTGTCGCCCGACCTGGCACACACCTTCGGCCTGTTTTGCCATGTGGGCATTCCAGTCCTGCTGCAAAGCTTGCGCGGCTATGGCTCGACCCTGGTGGAGGCTGCGGCGCGTATTGACCGCTCCTTCATCGCCACCGAAAACGCCAACCACCGCACCGACCATGCCGTGGCCGGCGCCCTGCTGGCCCGCGCTTGGAATATGGCGCCGGAGCTGATGGCGGCGATCCGCCTGCACCACAGCCTCGAATCCATGGGCGCCTCGGACATCGAACCCGAAGTCCACACCCTGGTTGCCGCCGGCCTGATCGCCGAGCACCTGATGCGCATGCACGAGGGTCTGGACGAGGAAGCCGACTGGGCCGCCCACCACGCTGCCGCCATGGCCTGGTTGCACATCAGCGCGGAAGACCTGGAGCATTGGGACGACCAATTGCGCGCCTTGCTCGATCACGCCTGAACCCATCCTCCGGCCCCCACTCGCCGGGCCGGCGAAGGCGGATCAAGCCAACTCAAGATAGCGCGCCAGCTCCCAATCCGTCACGCATTGATTGAAGCGCGCCACCTCAGACTGGCGGGTTTCGACAAAGTGATTCACGAACTCTTGGCCGAATAACTCTTTGGCCAGGCTGGACTGGCTCATCGCGGCCGTGGCCTCGGCCAGGGTGGCGGGCAGGCGCTGCACGTCTTCCGCCCCATGATTGGCGCCATTCACCGCCGGCAGCTCAAGCGCTAGCTGATGTTCGATGCCGTAGAGACCCGAGGCCAATGCCGCTGCAATGGCGAGGTAGGGATTGGCGTCCGCGCCGGCGCTGCGCGTCTCCAGCCGCAGCGATGAGGCCGCGCCGGGGATCACCCGCAGCGAGGCATTGCGGTTGTCAATCGCCCAGGTCGGCTTGACCGGCGCCAGGTTGTTGTCCACCAAGCGCTTGTAGCTGTTGATAAAGGGCGCGTACATCGGCAGCAACTGCGGCAGGCCATGCAGCTGACCGGCGATGAAGTGGCGCATGGTGTCGCTCATGCCGGCCGCGCCCTTGGCATCATGGAAAGCGTTGCGGCCATCGCGCCAAAGGCTTTGATGCAGATGCTGGCCACAGCCGGGATAGTCCACCGAGAACTTGGCCATGAAGGTGTTCAAGAGCCCATGGCGGCGGCCAATCTCCCGCACCGACTCCTTGAACAGCACCGCACGGTCGGCCGCCTGCAAGGCCTCGGTGTAGCGGATCGCGGCCTCAAAATTGCCGGGACCGGCTTCGGTATGCAAGGCCTCCAGCGGCACATCCATGGCGTTCAGGCTGGTGAACAAGTCGCGCACAAACGCCTGCTGAGCATCGATGCGAAATGGCGAGTAGTTGGTGGCGCCATGGGTGGCGGTGACCAGGTCGCGATAACCCTTCTGCCGTACCGACAGCTCGGTCTCCGCCAGCACAAACCATTCGAACTCAACCCCGACCTGGGCCGTGAAGCCCATGCGCTCGGCCTTTGTCAGCACCCGTTTGAGCACCTGGCGCGGGCAGATCGGCAAAGGCTGGCCATCGGCCTGCACATGCTCGCCCAGGATCAACCAGCGGCCACCATCCCAAGGCAGCTGGCGTGCGGTGCTGGGGTCAAGCCGCAAGCCAATATCAGGGAAGCCGGTGTGAAAGCCGGTGAAGCTGACGCGGTCGTAGAGCCGATCCTCAATGTCCCAGCCAAACACCGCGCTGGCAATCGTGCCGCCGCCCTCCAACATGCTGGCCATCTTCTCGCCGCTGAGGTGCTTGCCGCGGCAGACGCCGTCGATGTCGGTGACGGCAAATCGCACATAAGGCTCTTTTTCCAACACCATCCGGGACAGCTTGATTGCCGACGCATCCGCCATGAAAAGGCTCCAAAAAATGCCCTTCTCGGCAGGGCGATATCAGCCGAGGTCCCCGGGAGGGACGCCGGCGCACGATGAGCCCCATATTAAGATCGAATGCGCGGGCCATTCGCCCGTGTTTACCTTGCACTGCTGCATTCAGAACCTGATCCTCGACTGCCCCAAACGGCCCGCCATGACCCTGCGCTACCTCACCGTTCCCGTCACCGCTTTCGCGCAAAACTGTTCTATCGTCTGGTGTGATGAAAGCCGTGAGGCCGCCATCATCGACCCCGGCGGCGACCTGCCGCGTTTGTTGGAAGAGGTGCGCCAGCAAGACCTGACCCTCAAAGCCATTTGGCTCACCCACGCGCATATCGACCATGCCGGCGGCACCGGTCAGCTGGCGAGTGAATTGGGCTTGCCCATCATCGGCCCGCATCCGGGCGATCAGTTCTGGATCGACGGCCTGGCCAAGCAGAGCCAGATGTTCGGCTTCCCCGCCGCCGAGCCCTTCACCCCGACGCGTTGGCTGGCCGACGGCGACACCGTCAGCATCGGCAAGCAAACCCTGAATGTGCGCCACTGCCCCGGCCACACGCCCGGCCATGTGGTGTTCCATAGCGCCGCGATCAAGCGCGCCTTTGTCGGCGATGTGCTCTTCGCCGGCGGCGTGGGCCGCAGCGACTTCCCCGGCGGCGACCATGCCACCTTGATCAACTCGATCACCCAAAGGCTTTGGCCCATGGGCGACGACACGGTGTTCATCCCCGGTCACGGGCCAGAGAGCGACTTCGGCACCGAGCGCCGGACCAACCCTTACGTCCGCGGCACCTGAACGCTGGAACTTGCTGCAACGGCAACGGCAGCGGCAGCGGCAGCGGCCGGTCAGGTCCAATTTTGATGGCATATTTGCAGCCGCCACGCCAAGTTCCTTGCCGCGCTGCATCGTGCTTGAGCTGTCTCTTTGTCTGAAGTCACGCCATGTCTGATGCCTGAAACCGCCACCAGCTCACCAACCGAACTTGCTCGGCCCGCCTTGGCGGGAACAAAGGCGTCCGCAGTACGCGCCAAAGCGCCGCTGGTGCCTAGCTATCTCGAACGGGTCTACTGGTGGGCCTATGTTCACCCCAGGGCGGTGCAGACTTTTGAGCGCGGCTGGCTGGTCAATGCCATTTTGTTTGGCAACTACGCGCGTTTGCGCGACGCGGCCATCAAGGACTTGACCGAGCCCGGCGGACTCGGCCAAGCCATGCCGAGCCGCACGCTGCAAGTGGCCTGCGTCTACGGCAATCTCACAGCACGCCTTCAACAGGCCATGGCACCCCAGGCACAACTGGATGTGCTGGACATCTTGCCCGTGCAACTGGACAACCTGGCAAAGAAACTGCCCCAATCGAAGCCGCTGCGTTTGCTGCATGGCGACTCCTCCGCCTTGCCGGCTGCCGACGCTAGTTACGAGCAGGTACTGATGTTCTTTCTACTGCACGAGCAGCCCGAGGCGGTGCGCCGCGCCAGCATGGCGGAAGGGCTGCGCGTACTCAAACCCGGTGGCAAGCTGGTCATCGTCGACTATCACCGCCCAGCAGCCTGGCACCCCTTGCGTCCCTTGATGCGGCTGGTTTTCAAATGGCTGGAACCCTTTGCCATGGACTTGTGGCGACATGAGGTGACGAGCTTCCTGCCTGCGCAAGACCCGCCGCTCAAGGTCGAAAAGCATTTGTACTTCGGCGGCCTGTATCAGAAGCTGGTCATTCGCCGCTGAACATTGATGCGGTGGCGGGGGCTCAGCTCATTCAGCTGCGCCGACAATCGCGGCCATGTCAGAACGCCCCGCCGAAAGTTCAAGTGCAGCACCCCAGGGCTCAGTTAGCCGCCTGCGCGCCCAGTTGCCGCGCTTGGCCCTGGCACTCGCACTGCTGGCCCTGAGCTTGCCTTTGGCCTATCGCCTCTTCGGTCCGCGCGGTGTGGAGGTGCAAATACTGCGCAAGACCTGGCGCCTGGAGATCGAGGTGGAGCGGCAGATCGCCGAGCTGGGCTCGGCCTGGTGCGACGAGCTGCCCGCCGGCGCGCAGATCCAAAGCCAGCGCTTGGTTGGAGCAGCCGTCGATGCACCCGCTACCGCGGCCGCAAGTGCCGAGGCTGCCCTTCGCGCCCATTGCCGCTACACCTTGCCAACCTGGCGCACGCTTTGGCAAGCCTCCCGACAAGGCGTGGACCCCGAGCCACCGCGTTGGCCCGAGCCCGAGTTGACGCAAGGCACGCAAGAGTTGAGCCGCCAGCGCTTGGGCGCACGCCATCAGTTTTACGAGTTAGAACTGGTGGCCGCGAACGGCCAGCGCTGGGTCTGCCGCCAGCCCCTGGACAACTGGCGCCGTCTGCCGCAAGGCAGCCGATTCCGCCTGCTGGTGGATCGCCAAGGCAGCGCCAACTGCGCCAGCGTGCCCAGCGGCTGAGAAGCAGCCGAGCCACACAGCCGATGAATTGGCGATACAACAGGGGCGGCCCATCTGGCCGATAAGATGCCGCAGCTTTTAAAAAAACCAGCGCTTACGCCCACCCATGAACCTGACCCGGCCTTCCCGCTTCTCATCCATTCCGCCCGGCGCGGGCGTGCTGTTCTTTGTCCAGATGTTCTCGACCCTGGGCTTCGCGGTGCTGTATTCCAGCCTCGTGCTCTATGCCACCGAGCATCTAAAGTTCGACGCCGAAAAGGCCGCCCTGATCATGGGCGTGTTCGGCGCCTTCAACTACGGCCTGCATCTGTTCGGCGGCTATCTGGGCGGGCGCTTCCTGAGCAACCGCAATCTCTTCGTCGGCGGCATGGTGCTGCAGGTGCTGGGCTGCGGATCAATCGCCGGCGGAACGGCGGAATTGCTCTACTGGGGCCTGGCCCTGTTCCTGACCGGCAGCGGCCTCAATGTCACTTGCCTGAACATGATGCTGACGCAGCGCTTCGCGCCCGAGGACAGCCGTCGTGAAGGCGCCTTCCTGTGGAACTACGCCGGCATGAATGTGGGCTTTTTCATCGGCTTTGGCGTGGCCGGCCACTATCAGCTGAGCAAGAACTACACCGACCTGTTCTTGTTTGCCACCCTGGGCAATATGCTGGCCATCGTGCTGGCCCTGGCCTTTTGGCGCGTGCTGGCAGACATCGACACGCCCTTGCTGAAAGCCAGCCCGCGCGACTTCAAACTGCGCCTGGCGGCCGGCTTGGCCATCCTGGCCGGCCTGGTGCCGCTGCTGTGGTTCTTGCTGCAGCACCCACATGGCACTGAGTCTTTGCTCAAGCTGATCTCGGCCGGCGTGGCGGTGGCGCTGATCGTGCTGACGGTACGCCATACCAACGTACCCGAGCGTAAGCGCATGTGGGCCTATCTGATTCTGACTCTGGGCTCGCTGATGTACTGGTCGCTCTACCAGATGGCGCCTAGCGGGCTGCAGCTGTTTGCGGTCGGCAATGTGAAGTTGGAGTTGTGGGGTATTCGCATCGCACCGCAATGGGTGCAGAACATCAACACCTTGGTGATCGTGCTGGGCGGCCCGCTGCTGGCCGCCTGGTTTGCGCGCTTGCGTGAGCGTGGCTGGCCGGTGGACGTGCCCCAGCAGTTTGCCGCTTCGCTGGTGCTGATGGGCCTGGGCTTTCTGGCCTTGACGCTGGGCATCAGCCTGGCGGATGCGCAAGGCAAGGTCGACTTTGTCTGGCTGGGCACCAGCTATGTCTTGCAAAGCCTGGGCGAGTTGCTGATCTCGCCGGTGGGCTACGCCATGATCGGCCGCCTGGCCCCGCGCCAGTACCAGGGCGTGATGATGGGTAGCTGGATGTTGGTGACCGGCCTGGCCTCTCTGTTCGCGGCCGACTTCTCAGGCATGGTGGCCCAACCCGCAGGCAGCACCGCGCTGAGCAGCAACCCGGCCTACGCCAGCTTGTTCACCCAGCTGGGCCTGGGCAGCGTGGCGGTGGGCGTGCTGCTGGTGCTGATGATTCCGACCCTGCTTAAGCTGATCGGCGCGCCTGAACACAAGCCGGCCTGAGGCCCAGGGCCCAGGGCCCAGGGCCCAGGGCCCAATCGCAGGGCCCGCATGCAGCAGCCACCCTCATGCAAACAAAAAAGGCCGCAATCGCGGCCCTTGGCTTGTTTGCGGCACAGAGCCGCCGTACCTGCAGCCTACTTGACGCTCAAGTCGAGGCTGTGCAAGGCGTCTTGAATGGGGATGAAAAAGTTGAAGCCCTTGCCGGCCGCAACCCCGCCCTGGGTGATTGCGACCACACGACCTTCAGCATCCAGCAAGGGGCCACCACTGCTGCCAAAAGTGACAGCGGCATCACTCTGCAACACTCGCCGGCCTTGCAAAGTACGGTCAGCGCTGAGCACGCCGCGGGTCATGGAATTGGTCAGTACGCCCAAGGGCGAGCCGATGGCAAAAACGTCTTCACCCACATCTAGCGTCGAAGCGCGCAGGCTCAGCGGCTCCAATTCCACTGACGGGGTCTTCAACAGGGCAACGTCATTGCGCTCATTGATTTTGAGCACCTGGGCCACCAGCTTGTCCCCGTTCTGCATCTTGACCTTGACGAATTTGGCGCCCTTGACAACATGCACATTCGTCAGCAGATAGCCGTCTCTGTCGATATAGAAACCGCTGCCACTGCCCGAGGCCGTCTCCAGCGTAACGACCGCCGCACGCAGCACGGCCTGATTCTTCAAAGCACCACCCGGCGCCAAGACCCCGCCCTTGAGCGTCAGCAGATTGACCGCAGCGCTCGCGCCCTGGGCAGATGCGGCAGCCGAAGCCGCAGCTGACGCCGTCTCGGCAGCCGGCACTTCGTCGGGCTTGCCGGCCTTGAGCGCCTGCAGGAATTCGGGCGCAGCGACAAAATTACTGAGTGAGGAAATCATCGCTCGCTTGGCCAGATCGGAGATCTTGTCCTTGCTTTGGCCCAAGCCCTCAGCGCTGGCCTGATAGACCACTTTTTGCAAACGCTCCGAGTACAAGGCCCAATCAATCTTGAGCTGAATCCAGCCCTCCGCCGTGCCATTGAACGAGCAGATCTCGAATTTGGCCTCTTTGAGGATGCCGCCCATGCGGAAGTCGGGCGCAGCTGCAATATCGGTGTCAAAGGCATTGGACTTGCCCGCGCCGGCCAGCGGATAACCTAGGCGCTTGAGCTCTTGCGTGGCGACGCTGGTAATCAGCGCCCCATAGTTTTTCAAGAAAGCCTCGTTCGCCACCATGGGCTGCTCATTGCCGCAGAACCAGCCAAAGCGGGAATGCCCCAACTCATCGCCCTGCAGGATGCCGATCTTGATCTTCTCCACTGTGACCGTGGCCTTCAAGTCCTCACCCTTGACCGAACGCGCCTCAGCTTGGCTGAACTTGGGCGGCGGCGGGATTTCGGCTTCAACGTTTGCGGCCCAACCACCAATGCCGACGGTCAGGACCAAAGCCGCCCAGGTCTTAGGCAGGTAATCAAAAGAAAGCGCAGCCAAGCTCAGGCCGCTAGCCGAATGGGTCGTCATGGGGGAGATCTCCTCGTGTCAGCGCCGACCAATTTTTCTTCTGGCCGATCAAGCAAGCGCGCATGTTATGCGAGTTATGCCGCAGCTCCGCGTTGCCGCGACCAGGGTTTGATCTTGGGCAGGCCGAACACCTGACTGGGATGCACTTCTTGCAGCCGAACAAGGTCTACGTCGCCCTGCTGATCCATCAGTTGCGCAACTCCAGGCCGCCCAGCACCAGCTCGGCCTCAATCAGCAGCTGCTTGTTGCTGCTCATCAGCGGCGGCGTGGTCTTGTCATCGATCTCAGACAAAACCGGTTCACCCTTCACACTCACGCGCCAATCCGGCGGCAGAAGCAACTTCACACTGCCCATCACCACCTGAATCTTCAGCTGGGCCGTGCCTTCGATGGAGGCCTGGCGCAGATCCAGCTGAGCCACGCCCATCACCACCTCGATCTTGCCGCCGACAAAGCTCTGGCTGCTGATCTTGGACTGGTTTCCGCTCAGCACGGTGCTGAGCTGAATGCGATCTTCCGAATGAAGTTCGACACCCTCGGCCCCGGCTTTGCCCGCCCCGCCCAAACGGCCGCGGGCCATCACGAACACACCGGCGCCAATCAGGATCAGCGGCCAGAAGTCGCGCCAGCGGAAGTCAAAAACGCCCAAATGCCGCAGCGTCAGCAAGCTGCCCACGGCAATCAGCGCGAAGCCTATGCCTCGGCCGCGCCCATCGCTGTCCTGGCTCAGCTTGAACACGCCCAGAGCGATCAGCACCAGCGGCCAAAAAGGCAGGATGCGGCGCACATCGAAGATGTGGAAGTTATCCAGCAAAAAGGCCAGGCCGAGCAGGGTCAGCACCAGGCCAAAGAGCAGCTGCTGTTTTGAATCTCTTGATCTCATGATGATTTTTCTTGTTCCGGTTCAGTGATGTCGGCACGCACTCCGCGCGCCCCTTGTTCCCCGCGCTCCCCGCGCAGGCCCCAAGCCCCTTGCAATAGTTTCCAAACGCCCAGGCCGACCAGCAGCACCGGCCAGCTGTTCACGTAAGTCATGCCCAGATACCTGGTCTCGCAAGCGTAGAACCAGCCGGAAAGCGCGATGATGAAAATGCCGCTGCCAAGTTGGTCTGCACTGCGCGCTGTCAGCAAGCGCAACACACCGAAGGCAGTGATGGCCAAGGGCCAATTCACCCTCAGCCAATCGATCAGGTGGTAGCCGCGCTGCTCCGCCAGCGCCACCACGCCGATGACGATCAAGCAAAGCCCGAAGAAGAAATGATCTTGCGGCCGTTTCCGATCCGACCGTGGGCGACTTGGCGAGCGCTGGGACATGGACAAGCTTCCGTGGTTTGCAAGGCTGCCACGATAAGCGAGCGCCGCCCGGCTGTCGCCAGGATTTTGACGTTTGGTCAGATGGATGGCGCCAACAACCTAGGGAGCCGACGAACGTCAAAAGCCAGCAAGAGGCTTAGCCCCCAAGCCGCGCTAATTGGCCAACAGCCTCAGCAGCAGCCAGGTCGGCAAACCCAGGTAGAGCGCGGCCTGGCTCAAGCGCTCCAGGCCGCGCCGAATCCAGGTGGAGCGGCTCGGCTGCAGCAAGACCGCCAGCACGGTGCCCGCCTCAATCACGGCGCGCAGCACTGCCGCGCACAAGATGACACCCATCGCCCAGGCCGCCCACCAGAGCGCGAAGGCCTTGGCGTAGGCGAGCAGGCCAAAGCTGTAGTACTCGCCCAAGGCACTGCCGTAAGCGATGTATTGGTGCAAGCGAAAGGCCGGCAAGGCCAGCAACAGCGGCAGCAAGCCGTACTTGACCAGCGGGCGGTCCAGCCAGCCCAGGCGCATGGCCGCGCGCGCCGCGGCATAGAGGCTGGCGCGTGAGACCTGCGACGAGTGGCCGCTGCCACCCAACCGCAAGGCGCGCGCCAGCGCCGCAGGGTCGGCCAGGGCCAAGCCGTAAGGCCAGCGCTCGCCGCTCACCAAGCGCAGCGTGGCGCCCGTCCCGGGAATGGCCAGGCGCCAGGGTTCAAGCGCAGCGATATCGCCCAGCGCCAGCTCCAAGCGCTGTTGACCACGGCTGAGCACCAGCGTTTCACCCTCGATGCGGGCGCGTGCCGTGAAGGCCAGCAGCACGCACCAAGCAGCCGCCTCCGGGGCGAGAAAGAGCAGGCCGAAGATCCGCAATTGCGCCAGGGTATTGGTCTGCAAAACCGTATCGCCAAGCAGCATGACCGCCGCCATCCCCAGCAGGCTGCCGCGCGCCAGCGTGCGCAGCAAGCCTGCGGCAATGCGTGCGCCCGGCGGCAGCACGGCCACTTTGAAGTCCACGGGCAGGGCCGCGCCAGCCGCGTCGGCATCGCCACCCTCGCCGGCCAGCCCAAGGCGCCGGCCCAAGGCCGTCATAGCGGCCAAGCCAGCCATCAGCACCAGCGCAATTGCCGCCGCTCGCCCGACCCAGTCACCCCACCTAACCATCAAGGTCAGCGGCGGCTCCCGCATCGGCTGCTCCCCCATGACGAGCGTGCGCTCACCCAGGCGCGAGCCGGCGATCAAGCTGCCGCTGGGGTCGATCACGGCGCTATAGCCGCTTGTCGTCACGCGGAATTGCGGCAGCCGGGTTTCGATGCTGCGAAAGGCGGCCACGGCCTGATGCAAGGCGGCGCCTTGGGCATCGGCGCTGAACCAGGCGTCGTTGGACATCGTCAGAATGGCCTGCCCGCCCATGCGGGCACCCTCGATGGCCAGATTGACATCCACATCGTCCAGGCAAATCAAAGGCAACACCGGAACTTCGCGCCCATCGGCCAAACGCAAAGGGAACACCCGCGCGCCGGAGCCTGGGCGCCAAGAGCCTGCCCAGGGCAGCCATTGGCGCAGCGTTGGGCTGTCGAGCCAGCCGGGCAAATACTCGGTCAGCGGGAACAGCCGCGTCTTGCGATAGAGGCCCAGCAAGCCCGTTCCCGGCGTCACGAAAGCCGCCGCGTTGTATTCCCCTGCCGCATCACGGTCGTAGGTGCCGAACACAAAGGGCACGCCGGCTGCGTTGACGATGGACAGAATCTCTTGGTCGAGTTCGGCACCGGCCTCACTCTTCGGGTGGCCGAAGGTGGTGGGGTAGACCGTTTCCGACCACAGCACCGCATCCGCATTCTGGCGTTCAACAGCGTCGTAGGACATGGCGTAATGGGTGTCCAGCACCTCGCGCACCACCGCCGCTGCGCCCTTTTCCCGGCGCAGGCTTTCGTAGTCCACGATGTTGGATTGCACCAGGCCGATGCGCAGGGATTGGCGGGGGGCTGGCGATGCTTGCGGCGGCGTGGCCGACTCGCTTGGTTCTATTGACAAGGCCGACAGCGCGAACAGGCCATAGCCGGCCAGAAGCAGCGGCGGCAGCGCGGCCAACGCCAGAGGCTTGGCGATGGCGCGCACACCACCCACCGCCCGCGCCAGCGCGGCCGTGAAGCCTTCGTTCGACAGCAGCAAGAAGACCGTAAGGCCCGCCGCGCCACCAAGGTCCGCGGCCTGGCGCAGCAGGCGCGAGGGGTAAAGCCCATGGCCCAAGGTGTCGCCCAGCAGCTTGGGGGAAAGCCACTCGGTGGCGACCCAAGCGGCGGCCGCAGCCAGGGCCGCTAACGCCGCGCCCACCCGGCGGCGGGAGAGATGCCTTACCAGCGCGTAGGCCAAGAATTGCGGCTGAAACAGCGGCGCCGCCAGCAGCAGCACGGCCAGGCCCGGCGCGGCGCCAAGTTGCGTGTAGCTGCCCAGGGCGCTGCCAAACCAGGCGAACACCGCGGCAGTGAAGGCGAGCGACATCGCCCAGGCGTTGAGCAAGCTGCGAGCCAGGGACGGCTCCGCATCCAGCGTGCGCAACCAGGGCAGCAAGGCCATAAAGCCAAGCAGCCAGGCCGCGCCGCCGCGTGCATACAGGCCGCACAACAAGGCGCTGGCCAGAATGCCCAGCCAGCGGCTATCGCGCAGCCGGGTCCAAATGCTGGCGGGCCTCATGGCGCCGGCCGAGCCGAATCTAGCGGCGCGGGAATGACAATGCGCCGCATCGGCATGCCAGGGGGCGCAAGCTCGGGTGGCACCACCCGGTTCTTGGGAATCGCAAGCGGCCGGTTGGCTGCGTCGAAGAATTGGTAGTCGGGTGCGAACATCAATATGGGCTCGATGCGCTGGCCATCATCGGTGGCCTGATGATGGCGCACATAACCTTCAGGTAAGACGAAGTCCTCGGGCACCGCCAACCCGACCAGGGCCGGCCGAGTGCCCGGCGGTGAGAAAGCGCCCAGGCCGGTGTAGACGCCGGCCTGGTGCAGGCGATCAATCACCTCGGCCATCGTCGGGCGCTCGCCCTCGTTCACATAGTCGGCGAGGTCGGGCGAGAGGTCGCCATTGGGGTCGCGTTGGCGCCAGATGCGGCCGGTGGCGCTGGCGGGCAGCGCGCTTGTTGCCACTACCGCAGGGCGTGACTGCCCCTCAGTTGGGCCCACTGGCGCGGGCGGGATCGCACGCGCTGTCAGCACCATCGGCGCGCTTGCTGCGCTTGGCGCACTGGCGGCAACGACAGCGACTGGCGGCGCCGCGCCAGTCGCTGTGCCTTCACCACCACGGGCCGTCAGCATCCACCAACCGCCCACCACGCCAAGCGCCGCCAGCCCTAAGGCCAGCAGCAGCAAGCCCCTGGCGGGCCGCCAGGCAGCGCGTTCCGGCGCTGGCTCACGCATGAAGCAACTCCGCGCCAATCCTTAGGGCGCAGACGGATTGGAGGTCGAGACCGCCCAGCCCATACGCTCATGGCCGTACTGATTCCACAACGGGCTCTTGCCGCCGACGAAGCTGGTGTAGCGCGGCGCCCCGCTGCCGGTGCTGCCACCGAAGAGGCCGGCCGTCACAGTGCCACCGCTATAGGTCGGGTGGGTGTCATCCGACTGGATGTAGTCATAGCTGCTGCCAGCAGAGACGAAGTGCGCATTGGCGTCGCGCAGGGTCGCGCGCAGCGTGCTGGTGATGCGCGTCATATAGGCCGCCTCGCTATCGCCCGCCACATAGCGCAGCGCCTCGGAGTCGACCTGGCCGTCACCATTGCTGTCGTAATCAGACCCCATGTATTGCGCAAAGTTGTCGGCGCATTGGAAGCCTTTTTGCCGGGCGTACTCGCACATCCAGTAATTCATCTTGGCCAGCTTGGGCAGAAAGACCGACTGCAAATTGACCGTGGCGCCGGTCGTAGCGTCTTTGCAGGAGCTTTGCACGTTGTCGGCGGCATAGCCCGGGTAATGCAGATTGGAAATGACTTTCACCTTGGTACCGGCATAGGCATTGGCATTGATGAAGTCCATCGCAGCCGCAACATAGGTCTTGCAGCTGTTCACCCCGGCGTCCATGCCCGCGTAGTTGCAGGTGCCGGTCTGGCTCTTGAAGGCAGTGCGGGCTTGCAGGCCGTCGTTGCCGCACATCTCGAAGGTGACCACCCGCGTCGTGCTGGCCTGCATATAAGACTTTTCGGCCACGATTTTGTTGTTGTAGATATCGGCCGCCACCGCGCCAGACTTGGCGCGGCGGACGCTTTCGATGTCTGCATTCCAGAGTGCCGACAAATACTCCGCGTCCACCGTCGGCGCCGAATACTTGGCCGCATTGAGGGTGGAGCCGTTATAGCCCGCGTAGATGGAATCGCCGTAGGCCACCACTCGGTATTTGGCTGTGGTGCCGGCGCGGTCTATGGTCCAGGACACGTTCTGCGTCAAGGTGTTAGCGCTGGCCGGTGCGGCCGCCCCCAGCAAGAGCATGGCGGGCAAAAGGGTGCACAGCGCCGTGCGCATGCGGGCCTGCAGCGCGCCGGTGCGGCGCGGGCGGGGTCTGGCTAGATCGGGAGTCATTGTCAACATCTGTGTCTCCTTGAACGATTGATTTCGAAAGGAAAGAAGCGCCCGAGGCCAGCCGAGCTGCCAGACGCCGTGCCGAAGCGCTGAGACATTAGCACCCTGCCCCAACGCGGTGCTGCGGGGAATCCCTGCGCTGCAGCGCAGCAAGACCACAAAGCCATGGTCTTGGCTCGCAGGGCCAATTCAGCGGGCAAACGCAGGGGTTCACAGGCCAAGACCTCACTCAAACCCGCAGGTCGACGGCCCACGTACGCTTGGCGCCGACCTGGCGTCCAAGCGCGCACGCTCCATAAGCCAAGAGCCAAGAGCCAAGAGCCAAGAGCGCGAACGATGTCGCGGCGCGCCACTTTCATGTTGGGCCGATGGCACAGATACTCCAAGCATCCATGACGCCGGTGTTTGTCATCTCTCAAGGAGTGCAGCATGAACAGTCTTTCGATCCGGACCCGCCTCTTGCTACTCGTCGCTGCCTTGCTGGCCCTGCTGGTGCTTGATTCCGCCACCTCCTTGAATCGACTGCGGCACAGCAACTCAGTGCTGGCAAGCATCTACAACGACCGAGTCGTGCCACTTAAGCAGCTGAAGGCGATTGCTGACGCCTATGCCGTCAACATCGTGGACAGCACGCACAAGACCCGGGATGGGGGCTTCACCCCGGCCCAAGGCAGCAAGGCCATCGATGATGCAGACAAGGTGATCGAGACACAGTGGCAGGCCTACAAAGCCACACGGCTGGTTCCCAAGGAGCAGGAGTTGGTCCGCCAGGCCGAGCCGCTGATGAAACAGGCGGATGTTGCGGCCAACCGCGCCCAGGAGTTGATGGGCAAGAACGATATCGACGGCTTGCGCGAGTTCGCCGCCAAGCAGCTGTATCCGGCGATCGACCCGGTCGGCGGCTTGATCGAGCAGTTGATCACCGTGCAACTGGTCGAGGCAGACCGCGAATACAAAGAAAGCCAAGAGAACTACGAGGCGGTACTCAGCCGCACCATCGTGCTGGCCGTTTTGACCGTGGCCGTGGCCGGCACTATGGCGTGGCTGCTGATTGGCGTGATCAGTCGCGGCATTGCCCGTGCGGTGCAAGTGGCAGAGACGGTGGCGGCGGGTGACCTGAGTTCGCAAATCGAGGTTCGCGGCAGCGACGAAATCGGCCAGTTGCTGGGCGCCCTTAAGCGCATGAACGACAGCCTCGTGGGCATCGTCGGCAAGGTCAGGCACAGCGCTGACTCGATTGCCACGGGCTCGTCCGAGATCGCCTCGGGCGCCGCCGACCTGAGCCAGCGCACCGAAGAGCAAGCCGCCAACTTGGAACAAACCGCCGCCTCGATGGAGGAGCTGACCGCCACCGTGGTGCAGAACACCGAGACCGCGCGCCAAGCCACCCAGTTGGCGGCCACGGCGTCATCGGTGGCGGGCCAGGGCGGCACCATTGTTGGCGAGGTGGTCAACACAATGGAGGCCATCAGCGCCAGCTCGAAGAAGATCGTCGACATCATTGGCGTCATCGACGGCATCGCCTTTCAAACCAATATCCTGGCCCTGAACGCCGCCGTGGAAGCCGCCCGGGCTGGCGAGCAAGGCCGCGGCTTTGCCGTCGTGGCCTCAGAGGTGCGCAGCTTGGCCCAACGCTCAGCCTTGGCGGCCAAGGAAATCAAGACCTTGATCGGCGACAGCGTGGAGAAGGTGGACAACGGCTCCCGACAGGTTGCCGACGCGGGCAAAACCATGGGCGACATTGTCAATCAGGTCAAGCGGGTCAATGATCTGATCGACGAAATCAGCCATGCCAGCACTGAGCAAAGCAGCGGCATCAACCAGGTTGGCTTAGCGGTCAACCAGCTCGACCAGGTGACTCAGCAGAACGCCGCCCTGGTGGAAGAAAGCGCCGCCGCCGCCGAAAGCCTCAAGCACCAGGCCGCCGAGCTGGCCCGCACCGTGGTGGCATTCCGATTGCCAGGCCACGCCTGAGGCGAGGCGAGGTGCGCGAGTTCGGCGTCGTGCGCAGCCCGCTGAGGTGGACACTGCGCCTGCCGGGCAGCAAGGCAGCCAACGCTCGCCAGGGAATTCGCGCTCCAGCGTAAGCATCTTGCGGCGCGTCATGCCGAGCAGTAACGAATGGAATGAGCAGACTCAGGGACGCGCAACAAAGCCCTCGTTCGCAGCGACTGCAGCCGACTGAGCAAGGATCACTGCTAACACCTCAACCCTGCGTACAGCTCAGCGCATATTGCATACACTGCCGCGGGACCGGAGAAAAAGACGAGGGGGACTCCATGCGCGAACGCCACGGCTTGAGCTTGAACTTGGGGGCATGGCTGTTGGTCGCGACCGGCTTGCTGGCCGCCTGCGGCAGCGGCGACAGAACGCCGACGCTGATTGTGCGCGGGGGCACCATCCTGACGGTCAATGACCAGGACGAGTCCGCCCAGGCCATGGCCATTCGCGATGGGCTGATCGTTGCCGTCGGCAGTGAAGCCGAGGTGCTCGCATTGAAAGGCCCGCGCACCGAGATGATTGATCTGCACGGGCGTGTCGTGCTGCCAGGCTTTGTTGCCGCGCATGAACACCCCACCCTGAGCGCCATTTTCAAGAGCACACACGATCTGTCCGGCTTCAAGCACAAGAGCAATGCCGAAGTCTGGGCAGCATTGCGCGAGGCCGTGGCCCAAACGCCCAAGGGCGACTGGGTCTACGCCGGAGGCATTGATGCGATCCTGACACCCGATCTGCAAGTGCCAATGCGCCAGGCGCTCGACCAGATCGCCCCCGAGCATCCCGTGCTACTCATTTCGCAAACCCTGCATTCGGCCTGGGCCAATACCAAGGCTTTTGAGAAGGCCGGCGTCAAGCGCGACACGCCCGATCCAGGCCAAGGCGCTTTTTACGAGCGCGATAGCCAGGGCGAGTTCACCGGCTTCATCGCCGAGACCCGCGCCATCGCGCCCTTCATCACGGACTTGAAATCCCCGCTGAAGCTCTTCGGCCGTTATGAGGCGGCTTTGGACGGCTATCTCGCGCAAGGCTTTACCTCAGTGGCCTCGCTGGGCTACAACGTCCCGCCCTTGATGGCGCGCTATGTGGCATCCAAGGACTTGAGGCCGCGCCTGCGGCAGTTCTTCTACTTGGTGGAAGACGAACTCAAATACCTCCCCGAGGTGCCGCAAACTGACAACCCATTTTTCCGCATCGTCGGCGTCAAGCTCTGGCACGACGGCTCGCCCTATACGGGCAGCATGCAAACCAGCGCCCCCTATCTGGACAGCCCACTGGCGCGCAAACTCGGTATCCCACCCGGCAGCCACGGCGAAGCCATGATCTCCGTGCCCACGCTGGCCGAAAAAATCAAAACCTATCGCACTGCGGGCTGGCAAGTCGCCATCCACAGCCAGGGCGATGATTCCAACCGCGAAGTGGCCGCGGCCATTGCCCTAGCCGGACTCCCGCCTAGCCACGGGCCGCTGGTGCGTGTCGAGCACGGCGTGATGATGCCTAGCGAGGTCGTCCAGCAATTCGCGGCGCTGAACGTAACGCCAAGCTTCCACATCAACCACATCCTGTACTACGGCGACGCGCTGCGCGACGCCATCATCGGCAGCGCAGCCGCCGAGCAGTTGCTGCCCGTGCGCCAGGCCAGCGAACTGGGCATGCATCCCACCCTGCATGCGGACAGCCCGATGTTCCCGGCCAATGGCTTCAGCCTGATGCAGACCGCGATCACCCGCCTCAGCAGCTCAGGCCGCAGCATCAATCCCGCACAAGCCATCAGTATTCAGCAGGCCCTGCGTGCCATGACCCGCAACGGCGCCTACCAGCTGGGCATCGCGCACCAAGCCGGCACGCTTGAAGCCGGCAAATGGGCCGACTTCCAGATCGTCGACCGCAATCCCTATGCCGTGCCCCCACAGGAGCTGTCTCAGCTGAAAACCTTGGGCGTGTTCGTGGCGGGGCGCTTGAGCTATGGGGCCAGCAGCTTCGCCAAGTAGGGGCACAGCGCACAACTCAGCCCGGCCCATGCGAGGCTGGCGCTTGCCAGCCGATGGTCGAACACGAAGGTCCCGCCGAAGCGATGGCGAGCATTGCTCAGCGCCGCAAAGCGCCGCTAAGCGCCTGCCAGCT
Source organism: Roseateles sp. PN1 (assembly GCF_038419725.1). NCBI lineage: Bacteria > Pseudomonadati > Pseudomonadota > Betaproteobacteria > Burkholderiales > Sphaerotilaceae > Roseateles > Roseateles sp. PN1. The sequence continues at coordinate 69,208 of NZ_JBCARA010000017.1, forward strand.
TGCCGCTCAGCGACCGAATCCCTCATCGGCGCCTAGGGTGGCGAGGACACCCGCCTTGAGCGACGCCGCCCATAATGGCCGCAACAAACACAACTTCTTTTCGTTCCCCCACAACGAGCGCTGCACCATGAAGAAACTACTCTGGCTCTTGATGCCTGTTGCCGCACAGGCGCAAACCCTGAAAACCGAGGTGGTCGCCCAAGGCTTGGACAGCCCCTGGGCCATGGCCGCCCTGCCCGGCGCGGAATGGCTGGTGACCGAGCGGCCGGGCGCGCTGCGCAAGATCGACGCCAAAGGCCGGGTCAGCGCGCCGCTGCAGGGCTTGCCCAAGATTGACGCCGTCGGCCAAGGCGGCTTGCTAGACCTGGTGCTGGACAGCGGATTCGCCAGCAACCGGCAGCTCTATTTTTGCTTCACCGAAGCGGGTGCGGGAGGCAATGGGACGGCGCTGGCCAAGGCACGACTGAATGCCGATGCCACGGCGCTGGAGCAGGTGCAGGTCATTTTTCGCCAGGCTCCGAAAATGGCGGGCCGGCATCACTTCGGCTGCCGCATCGCCGAGAGCCCTGACGGCAACTTGTTCATGACCTTGGGGGAGCGCTTCAGCGGCATGCAACGCGCGCAACAACTGGACAACCACCTGGGCAAAATTGTCCGCGTGAACAAGGACGGCAAAGCACCGGCCGACAACCCCTTCACCCAAACCCCAGGCGCTTTACCCGAGATCTACAGCTACGGCCACCGCAACCCGCAAGGCTTGGTGTTTGACGCGCAAGGCCAGCTTTGGGCCCATGAGCATGGCCCTCAGGGCGGCGACGAGTTGAACCTCGTGCAAGCCGGCAAGAACTACGGTTGGCCCGTCATCACCTACGGAGAAAACTACGGTGGCGGCAAGATTGGCGCTGGCCTCACGGCCAAAGAGGGCCTGACGCAACCCCTCATTCACTGGACCCCATCGATCGCGCCCTCGGGCCTAGCGCAACTGACCAGCAAGGCCTACGGCGACGCTTGGGCAGGCAGCTACTTTGTGGGCTCGCTCAAGTTCCGCTACCTCGAGCGCGTGCAAGTCAAAGACGGCCGCGCCGTCGCGCAGCAAAAATTACTTGAAGACATCGGCCGCGTGCGCGACGTGCGCCAAGGACCCGACGGCCTGATTTATGTGCTGACCGAGAACGAGCCGGCGCAACTCCTGCGCCTGCTGCCCAAGCCTTGATAAGCGCTGTACTGCTGGCAGCCGCCAGCACGGCCGAACTTCCGCCGGTGCTGGTGCAAGGGCGTGCAGAGGGTTTGACGGCCACCGTGATCCAAGCCCAAGCCTTGCTGCAAGAACGCCCGGTGGCCGACTGGCTGGCGAGTACGCCCGGTGTCTTCGCCGCCGAGCGCGGCAATTTGGCGCAGGACACGCAGCTGTCGATTCGGGGGTTCGGTGCCCGCACTCCGTTTGGCGTGCGCGGTCTGCGCGTCTTCGTCGACGGCATCCCCGCCACCATGCCCGACGGCAGCGGCTCGCTCAGCCATGTGCCGCTGGCCAGCGTGGCCAGCGTTGAGCTGTTGCGCGGCCCTTTCAGCGCGCTCTACGGCAGCAATAGCGGCGGCGTCTTGGCCTTTTCAACCCGCGACGCAACAGGCGCCGAGCCGCTGCGCCTGGATGTGCAAGCGGGCTCCTTTGGCGAGCGACTGCTGCGCCTGCACGCCGATCATCTGCTCGGCCAAGACACTGCGCTGCGTCTGGATGCCAGCGCCTCGCAACAAGACGGGTGGCGGCCGCAAGCGGGCGCGAAGCGCAAGCTGATGGATCTGCGCCTGGACCACGGCGACCTGCGCTTGAGCTTCAATGCGCTGCATCTAGAAGCCAGTGATCCGCAGGGGCTGAGCCGGGCGCAATGGGAGCAGGCGCCCTTCAGCAGCTCGGTGCAAGCGCTGTCTTTCAACACCCGCAAAACGACCGATCAATGGCAGATAGGTGCCGGCTGGAAAGGCGACTCGAGCAGCGCAAACGCCTGGCTAGGCCAGCGCCAGGTCAGGCAATGGCAGTCGATCCCGGTCAATGTGCAGGCGGTGCCGAGTCATCCCGGCGGCGTCATTGACCTGGACCGCAGCTTCGCCGGGCTTGACTTGCGGACCCGCCGCACACTGGGCAGCGCCACCGCCATCATTGGGCTGGCGGTGGAAGGGCAACGGGATGGGCGCAAGGGCTTCGAGAACTTCATCGGCTCACAGCTCGGCCTCACCGGCGCACTGCGCCGTGACGAAAGCAATCAAGCGCTGGGCCTGGATCTCTACGCGCAGCTGCGTCAGCCGCTGGGTGAAGCCACCACCCTGCACGCTGGGCTGCGCGGCAGCCGCTTGCAGATGCGCAGCCAGGATCACTTTCTCGGCAATGGTGACGACAGCGGGCAGCGCCATTTCAATACCCTGAGCCCCATGCTGGGCCTGAGCCACCGCTTGAGCGGCGGCTGGGGCCTTTATGCCAACGCCGGCAGCGCCCAAGAAACGCCGACTTTGAACGAGCTCGCCTACCGCAGCGACGGCAGCAGCGGCCTGAACACCAGCTTGCAAGCGCAGCACAGCGGCCAGCTTGAGGTCGGGGTGCGCGGCAACGGCCTGGAACTCAGTGCCTTCACCGCCCGCAGCCGCCAGGAGATCGTCGCCTTAGGAAACGTCGGCGGACGGGCCCACTTCGGCAATGCCGAGGGCATTCGCCGCGCCGGCGCCGAGCTGTCATGGCAGCAAGTCCTCCTCCAGAATTGGGATGTGCAAGTGGCGCTGACCGCGTTGCACGCACGCTTAAGCGATGGCTCGGTCTTGCCGGGCGCCCCGGCGCGGCAGGCCTATGCGGCGCTCGGCTGGCAAGCGGCCGGCTGGCGCGCCCAAGCCAGGCTGCAGGCGCAAAGCAAGCTGTGGGCCGATGCCCGCAACGCTGCGCCCGGCTTTGCCCTGCTGGGCTTGGCGCTACAACGCGAGGGCCGTAACGCTTCGGGGCCGTGGCATCTGCGCTTAGCGCTGGACAATCTGCTCGACCGGCGCCACGCCGCCAGCGTCATCGTGGCCGAAAGCAATGGCCGCTTTTTGGAGCCCGGTGCCCCCCGTCGGCTGCAGCTAGGACTTAGCCAAGGCTTTCGGTGAGTTCTGCCCTGCTGTACGGCTGTACGGCTGTGCTTGGGCAGCACGAGCAACCAGGTTGAACGACGGCTTTGAACACCCACAACTGCACCGCCACGATCGCTGGGCTCGGGTGCCGACACCCGTTGAGGCATCCGAATCGCAGTCGAAGCGCCATAGAAACGGATGCCCTGCGCTGAGCTCACTCAAATGCCGACGAACTGGCTCAGTTCAAGCCAGGGGCACAGCAGCGCTGGTGCCACTTGGCCCGTCTTCGCCGCTCGGGTCAATGCTGCTCAAAAGCGCAAAAAGCAGCGCCTGAACGGCAGCAGCGGCGGCAGCGGCGGCAGCGGCGGCAGCGGCTCGATGCACCACTTCGCGCGCCAAAAACTGCCGCAAACGCGCGTTTGAAACAGCAAGGTCCATTGCCACGAAACCGAGCCAATTTCTAAAATCTTCGGATGACTCATCCCGACATGCCACGACTCCAATCGCTTTGCCCAAGCAAAGCGCAACTGCCCCGCCCCCAATCAGCCATAGCCGCCGCAGTTTTGTGCTTGCTCATTGCCAGCATCCCCGCGCCAGCCTGGGCGGCGGACCGATGGGTCAGCCAAGACAAAGCCCGTGGAACCGGCGTCTTCAAGTGGGACGATGGCGCGGTTTACCAGGGCGAGGTCGCCCACAATCAAAGGCATGGCCGCGGCACCATCGTGTGGCCGGACGGCGTGCGCTTGGAGGGCGTGTTCTCAAAGAACGAGCCGGTTTCTGGCCGTCTTTTCTTGCCGAATGGCGAAATCTATGAAGGCGGGCTGCGCGGCTACTCCCGCCATGGCCGGGGCAACCTGCAATGGCCGGATGGCCGCCGCTTCGAGGGCGAGTTCATCAGCGACAAGCCGGCCTTTGGCCTGTTGACGAAGGCGGACGGTCAACGCATTGAGGTCGATGAACGCGCCGAACTGCAACGCTTCAGCGGCAGCGCGACCATCGTCGACCAGAGCGGCATACGCTACGAGGGCCAAATGGCCCATGGCGTGCGACAAGGCCGGGGGGTCATGCTTTGGCCCGATGGAGATCGCTATGAAGGCGAATGGAGTCAGGGCCAACAACAAGGCGCCGGGACCATGACCATGAAGAATGGCCAGCGCTACGAGGGGCAATGGGTCAAGGGCCAGAAGCAAGGCGCTGGGGTCATGAGTTGGCCCGACGGACAGCGCTATGAGGGAGACTGGCGCAACGACATTCTTTCTGGCCCTTGCCAATTGCGTTTCAAGAGCGGCATCAGCTACGCAGGGGAATGTCTCGATGCCAAGGCGAACGGAGAGGGCACCATGACTTGGCCCGACGGTGATCGATTCGTCGGGAAGCTTGAAAACAATCGCATGTTGTTGGGCCAATTCACCAATGCCAAAGGCTCGGTATTTGAACTCGACCAGCGGGCAACGGTGCAGCGCTTGACCGGGCGACACACCACGGTCAACAGTGGCGGTGGACGCTACGAGGGCGATTTTGTCGAGGGTCAGATGCACGGCCGCGGCCTCATGTCATGGCCGAATGGTGATCGCTACTCGGGCGAGTTCGCAAACAACCACCGCCAAGGGCAAGGCGAATGGCTGAGCGCCGACGGGACCCGCTACAGCGGGGGCTTCGAGCGTGACAAGAGATCTGGCCGCGGACGCATTGAATACCCAGACGGGGAGCGCTACGAAGGCGAATGGCGAGAGGGTTTGAGGTCCAGGCAAGGTGTCTACTCCTGGCCCGATGGTTCGCGCTATGAGGGGCAATGGCAGGCGAATACCCGGCAGGGGCGCGGCAGCATGGTCTATGCCAGCGGACAACGCTACGACGGCGAATGGATGGCCGGCAAGCGACAAGGACGCGGTACCTACGTCTGGCCGAGCGGCCAGCGTTACATCGGTGACTTCCGTGACAACCATATGGACGGTCAAGGTGAAATGACTTGGCCCGATGGCGACCGATTTGCAGGCTTGTTTGTTGAAGGCAAGCGCCAAGGCAAGACCAAGTTCGACGCCGAGCGCCAGCAACAGCGGGAAGCCCAGGCCAAATCGCAAGTCGAGACCAGCCAGGTCTTGGTGGGCCTGTTCGGTGCGGCCTTGATGGGCTCGGCTTCAGGCATCAGTGGCAGCGAAAAAGCTCGCATGATTTCTGGTTTCGTTTCCGACGTGGCGCGTGACAGCGGCGGCAGCGGCTTGCGTGCGGCATCTACAGGGATTCAAGCCGAACGTACTCAAGCTCAAGCTCAAGCTCAAGCTCAGGCTCAAGTGCAGGCACGCGCCAGCCAGCCTCAGGCGCAAGTCAAAGCAGGCACCGCCGGTGGACAGGCGCCCGATCAAGTCATGAACACACTGGAACGTCTCGCGGCCCTGACACCGCAACAGCAAGCCCAGCTGACGCCGCAGCAACTCGCTCAGTACCAAAAGGAGTTGCAGCTCGCAGCCCAACAGAGCAGCAAGCGAGCCGCTCCCACGGACAACAGCAACGCCATGCTCAACAACCTTGCGGCGAGCCTGGCCTCCCAACGCGACAACTCATCAGCCGCCGCTTCGCCTCCGAGTCCCGCAGCACCTGCGGCATCGGCTGCGACAGCGGCGGACATCGATGCGCTCGGCGCGCCCTACCCCATCAAGAAAGAATCGTTCACCTGCAATGCGCCCGGCGTGGGTCAACCCGAAGGCGCTGAAAACGTGGCCCAAGGCCCCTGCCGCAGCGAACAACTCGCGGCCAAGAGCGTGCAGTGCCGACCGGACTGGCTGGGCTTGCCGCAGACCATCGCCTTGTATCGCTGTGCTGCCCAGCACAGCACGGGCAAGTTCGCCGAGCGCTACAACAAGGCCGTGAAAGACATCGAGACGCGCATGCGTCAATGAGGTCGCAGGCTTCACCAATGCGCGAGGGCGGCATATGGCATGCCACTGAATGCCTTGCGCCGCTCCCGGCACACCTTGTTCAAGTCGCCCGCTATCTGCAGTGACAATGAAAAAAGCCCGAACGGTCCACGTTCGGGCTTTTCTTTTTTGAACCGCTGAGGGTGCAGCTTACTTCCGCGTCGGCGGCAAATCCGTGCAGCTGCCATGCGCCACTTCCGCCGCCATGCCGATGCTTTCGCCCAGCGTGGGGTGCGGGTGGATGGTCTTGCCGATGTCCACGGCGTCGGCGCCCATTTCGATGGCGAGTGCGATCTCGCCGATCATGTCGCCGGCGTGCGTGCCGACGATGCCGCCGCCGAGGATCTTGCCGTGGCCATGGGCTTCCGGCGAGTCATCAAACAACAGCTTGGTGAAGCCTTCGTCGCGGCCGTTGGCAATCGCGCGGCCCGATGCGGTCCAGGGGAACAGGCCCTTCTTGACCTTGATGCCTTGGGCCTTGGCCTGGTCTTCGGTGAGTCCCACCCACGCCACTTCGGGGTCGGTGTAGGCCACGCTCGGAATCACGCGGGCGTCGAACTGGCTCTTGGACAGATGGGCGTCACCCAGGATGGCGCCGGCGGCCACTTCGGCCGCCACATGGGCCTCGTGCACCGCCTTGTGCGCCAGCATGGGCTGGCCGACCACATCGCCGATGGCGAAGATGTGAGGCACATTGGTGCGCATCTGCACATCGACGTTGATGAAGCCACGGTCGGTCACGGCCACGCCGGCCTTGTCGGCGGCGATCTTCTTACCGTTAGGCGTGCGACCCACGGCTTGCAAGACCAGGTCGTAGGTGCCTTCGCTCTTGGTTCCGTCCAGGCCCTCGAACTGAACCTTGATGCCCTCGGGGGTGGCGGTGGCGCCGACGGTCTTGGTCTTCAACATGATGTTGTCGAAGCGCTTGGCGTTCATCTTCTGCCAGACCTTGACCAGATCGCGGTCAGCGCCTTGCATCAGGCCGTCCAGCATTTCCACCACGTCCAGGCGAGCGCCCAGGGTGCTGTAGACCGTGCCCATTTCCAGGCCGATGATGCCGCCGCCGATGATCAACATCTTCTTGGGCGTGCCGCGCAAATCCAGCGCGCCGGTCGAATCAACGATGCGCTCGTCATCCGGCAAGAAAGGCAAACGCACGGCTTGCGAGCCGGCCGCGATGATGGCTTGCTTGAAGTGGATGGTCTTCTTGGCGCCGGTCTTCTCTTGCGCAGCACCGGTGGTTTCTTCGACTTCCACATGGTTGGCGTCGAGGAAATGGCCGTAGCCGCGCACGGTGGTGACCTTTCGCATCTTGGCCATAGCCGCCAGGCCGCCAGTCAGCTTGCCGATGACCTTTTCCTTGTGGCCGCGCAGCTTGTCCACATTGACGGTGGGCGCGCCGAAGTCCACGCCCAGATCGCCCAGGTGCGAGACCTCGTCCATCACCGCCGCCACATGCAGCAAGGCCTTGGACGGGATGCAACCGACGTTCAGGCACACGCCGCCCAGGGTGGCATAACGCTCCACCAAGACGACATTGAGGCCCAGATCGGCCGCACGGAAGGCCGCCGAATAGCCGCCAGGGCCGGCGCCCAGCACCAGCAGATCGCAATGCAGATCGGCGCTGCCGCTGTAGCTGGCCGCAGCGGCGACGGCAGGTGCCGGCGCAGCGACTGGGGCGGCAACCGGTGTTGCTGGCGCGGGAGCAGGCGCGGCCGCAGCTGCTGGCGCAGGGGCGCTGACAGTCGCCGCACCAGCCGCTTCCAGCACCAGAATCACGCTGCCCTGGTTGACCTTGTCGCCCAGGGCGATTTTGATCTCCGCCACCACACCCGCGTGCGAGGACGGAATTTCCATCGAGGCCTTGTCGGACTCGACCGTGATCAGGCTTTGCTCCACAGCCACGGTGTCGCCCACCTTGACCAGCAACTCGATCACGGCCACGTCTTTGACGTCGCCGATATCAGGAACGAGAACATTCACTTGTGCCATGACTGACGCTCCCGATCAGAGCACGATGCGGCGGAAATCCGCCAGCAGCGATGCGAAATAGACGTTGAAGCGCGCGGCTGCAGCGCCGTCGATCACGCGGTGATCCCAGCTCAGGCTCAGCGGCAGCATCAGGCGCGGTTGGAAGGCCTTGCCATCCCACTTGGGCTCGATCTGGCTCTTGCACACGCCCATGATGGCCACTTCGGGCGCATTGATGATGGGGGTGAAGTAGCGGCCACCGATGCCACCCAGCGAGGAGATGGTGAAGCAACCACCGCTCATCTCGGCCGGGCCCAGCTTGCCGTCGCGGGCCTTCTTGGCCAGCTCGCCCATCTCGCCGCTGATCTCGAAGATGCCCTTCTTGTCGGCATCCTTGATCACCGGCACCACCAGGCCATTGGGCGTGTCTGCCGCGAAGCCGATGTTGTAGTACTTCTTCAGCACCAACTTCTGCGCGTCGCCCTCGCCTTCCAGCGAGGCATTGAACTCAGGGAACTTCTTCAAGGCTGCCACGGCGGCCTTGATCATGAAGGCCAGCATGGTGACCTTGACGGCGGCCGGGTTCTTTTCGTTTTCCTTGTTCGTTTGAACGCGGAAGGCTTCCAGCTCGGTGATGTCCGCGTCGTCATGGTTGGTGACGTGCGGGATGACCACCCAATTGCGATGCAGATTGGCGCCCGAGATCTTTTTGATGCGCGACATGTCCTTGCGCTCGACCGCGCCGAACTTCTCGAAGTCCACCTTGGGCCAGGGCAGCAGGCCGGGGAAGGCGCCACCCGAAGCGTTGGCAGAAGCAGCAGGTGCCGAGGCCTTTTGCGCCAGGGTCTGCACCGCGCCGCTCATCACGCTCTTCACAAAACCTTGCACGTCTTGCTCGGTGATGCGGCCCTTCATGCCGCTGCCAGCAACTTCCGTCAACGGCACACCCAGCTCACGCGCCAAGCGGCGGATGCTGGGCGAGGCGTGAGGCAGCTTGCCTGTGGGGGCAACGGTGGGGTTGTGTGCGGCAGCGGGCGCGGCCACGCTGGCGACAGCGGCTGCCACCGCGGCCGTAACGGCGGCGGCAGCCGGAGCTGCAGCAGCCACGGGTGCAGCGGCTGCAGCAACAGGCGCGGCGGCCGGTGCAGGCGTAGCGGCACCGGCCACTTCCACCACGGCCAGCAGCGAGCCCTTGGCGATCTTGTCGCCGAGCTTGACCTTGAGTTCACGGATCACGCCAGCGTGCGAGCTGGGGATCTCCATGGAGGCCTTGTCGCTCTCCACGGTCACCAGGCTTTGCTCCATCTTGATGGTGTCACCCACCTTGACGAAGACCTCGATGACAGCCACCGAGTCGAAGTCGCCGATGTCCGGCACCACGACTTCGATGAAGCTGCTGGCGCCTGCGGCAGCGGCCGGCGCGGCGGCGACGGGCGCAGGGGCGGCAACAGGCGCTGCCGCCACGGCAGGCGCGGGCGCAGCGGCAGCAGTTGCTACACCGGCAGCTTCCACCAACAGCACCAGGCTGCCTTCATTGACCTTGTCGCCGATGGCGACCTTGATCTCCTTCACCACGCCAGCGTGGGTGCTGGGGATTTCCATGGAGGCCTTGTCGCTCTCCACGGTGATCAAGCTTTGTTCCAGGGCGACCGTGTCACCCACCTTGACCAGCAGCTCGATCACTGCCACGTCTTTGACGTCACCGATGTCCGGGACCTTGACTTCTACCAATGCCATGTTTGTTCTCCGTGCAAGGGGCACGACTTGAGGCCGTCACCCACATCGCTTCGCGATCTGAGTGACGCCCCAAGTTCAACCCCGGTTGTCCGCTTACGCGTACAGAGGGTTGATCTTGTCGGCCTTGATGCCGTACTTCGCGATCGCTTCGGCTACCTTGGCTTTGGGCAGCTTGCCCTCGTCGGCCAGGGTATTCAGCGCGGCCACCACGATGTAGTGGCGGTTAATCTCGAAGTGCTCACGCAGCTTGGAGCGGAAGTCTGAACGGCCAAAGCCGTCGGTGCCCAAGACCTTGTAAGTGCGGCCGCCCGGCACGTAGGCGCGGATCTGCTCCGCGTAGTTCTTCATATAGTCGGTCGAGGCAATCACCGGACCGCTGGTCTGGCTCAGCTGCTGAGCCACGAAGGACACGCGCTGCTCGGCCGTCGGGTGCAGCAGGTTGTAGCGTTCCACGTCCTGGCCATCGCGGGCCAGTTCGTTGAAGCTCGGGCAGCTCCACACATTGGCGGCCACGCCCCAGTCCTGCTCCAGCAAGTCCTTGGCGGCTTGGCTTTCGCGCAGGATGGTGCCCGAGCCCAGCAGGTTCACCGTCAGCTTGGCATCGGCGTTAGCGGCAGCCGGATCCAGCAGATACATGCCCTTCAGAATCTGCTCTTCCGTGCCGGCGCGCAGGCCAGGCATGGGGTAGTTCTCGTTCAGCAGGGTGATGTAGAAGTAGATGTTCTCTTGGTTCTCCACCATGCGCTTCAGGCCGCTGTGCAGGATCACCGCCACTTCGTGCGCGAAGGTCGGGTCGTAGCTCACGCAGTTGGGGATGGTGCCGGCCAGGATGTGGCTGTGGCCATCTTCGTGCTGCAGGCCTTCGCCGTTCAGCGTGGTGCGACCCGAAGTGCCGCCCAGCAAGAAGCCGCGCGCTTGCATATCGCCGGCCGCCCAGGCCAGGTCACCAATGCGCTGGAAGCCAAACATCGAGTAGTAGACGTAGAACGGGATCATCACCCGGTTGTTCGTCGAGTAGCTCGTGGCCGCGGCGATCCAGCTGGCCATGCCGCCGGCTTCGTTGATGCCTTCTTGCAGGATCTGGCCGTCCTTGGCCTCGCGGTAGTACATCACCTGGTCTTTGTCGACCGGCGTGTAGAGCTGACCCTTGGGGTTGTAGATACCGATCTGGCGGAACAGGCCTTCCATGCCGAAGGTGCGCGCTTCGTCAACCAGGATGGGCACGGTGCGCGGGCCCAGGTCCTTGTCGCGCAGCAGCTGCGTCAGGAAGCGCACATAGGCTTGGGTGGTCGAGATTTCACGGCCTTCGGCGGTCGCGTCCAGAACAGCCTGGAAGGTGCTCAGGGGCGGGACGGTGAAGGTCTCGTCGGCCTTGACGCGGCGCTTGGGCAGGTAGCCGCCCAGGGCCTGACGGCGCTCGTGCAGATAGCGCATTTCGGGCGTGTCATCGGCCGGCTTGTAGTAAGGCAGCTTGGGCAGCTCGCTGTCAGGAATTGGGATGCCGAAGCGGTCGCGGATGTACTTGATGTCCTCATCCGTCAGCTTCTTGGTCTGGTGGACGGTGTTCTTGCCTTCACCGGCCTTGCCCATGCCATAGCCCTTGACGGTCTTGACCAGCAGCAGGGTCGGCTGACCCGTCGTGTTGTTGTGGGCCTTGTGGAAGGCGGCGAAGACTTTCTCGGGCTGATGACCACCGCGGCGCAGCTCGAAGATCTCTTCGTCGCTCATGTGCTCGACCAGCTTGGCAGTCTCGGGGTACTTGCCGAAGAAATTCTTGCGCACAAAAGCGCCGTCATTGGCCTTCATGGCCTGATAGTCACCGTCCACGGTTTCCATCATCAGCTGCTTCAGCTTGCCGCTCTTGTCGCGCGCCAGCAGTTCGTCCCAGCCCTTGCCCCAGATCAGCTTGATGACGTTCCAGCCGCTGCCACGGAATTCGCCTTCCAGCTCCTGGATGATCTTGCCGTTGCCGCGCACCGGACCGTCCAGGCGCTGCAGATTGCAGTTAATGACGAAGACCAGATTGTCCAGGCCTTCGCGCGCGGCGAGGCCAATGGCGCCCAGCGATTCCGGCTCGTCCATCTCGCCGTCGCCCATAAAGGCCCAGACCTTGCGGTTCTCGGTATTGGCAATGCCGCGGGCGTGCAGATACTTCAGGAAGCGTGCCTGATAGATGGCCATCAAGGGACCTAAGCCCATCGACACGGTGGGGAACTGCCAGAACTCGGGCATCAGCTTGGGATGCGGGTAGCTGGACAGACCCTTGCCGTCCACTTCCTGGCGGAAGTTGTCCAGCTGCGCTTCGGACAGACGGCCTTCCAAGAAGGCGCGGGCATAGATGCCGGGCGCGCTGTGGCCTTGGATGTAGAGCAGATCGCCGCCGTGGTTCTCGCTCTCGGCATGCCAGAAATGGTTGAAGCCGGCACCCAGCATGGAAGCCAGCGAGGCGAAGGAGCCGATATGGCCACCCAGGTCGCCGCCGTCAGCCGGGTTCAGGCGATTGGCCCGCACCACCATGGCCATGGCGTTCCAGCGCATGTACGCGCGCAGGCGCTTTTCGATTTCGATATTGCCGGGGCAACGCACTTCCTGGTTGGCAGGAATGGTGTTGACGTAGGCCGTGTTGGCCGAGAAAGGCACGTCGATGCCGGCTTGGCGGGCATGATCGATCAGGCTTTCGAGCAGGAAATGCGCACGCTCACCACCCTCTTCACCAATCACGGCGGACAGCGCGTCCAACCATTCCTTGGTTTCCAGCGAATCGGTGTCAGTGGCGGCTGCGCCTAGAAAAGACTGTGGCTGCGCGGACATGCATGTCTCCAAACTTTGGGGTATCGGGCCAGTTGCGCCAGCTTCTTTGCTGGCCACATTCTCGCCATTTGACAAACCGCTTGGCCGGGCAAATTCAGGCCGGACCAAGCGCCAAGGGCAAACGTCTCTTGCTTTTGGCTTTTCGCGTTTGCGCGCAGTGTCTCACAACTTTGCGCCACTCTCAAATTGTGCGAGGGCGTTTCGCAATGCGGAATTACGTACGTAAAACCCGTCATGGATCGCACAGACTGCTGGGCTCGCTTTAATCTCGAGCGGCACTTCAAGGCCTCTGATAATCGCGCCATGCCCTTCCCGTTCAAACTGAAAAACTATCGCAGCCCGCTGGTGGGCCCACTGCAGCAAAAGGCCATGGTTTGGTGGCGCCGCCAGTCGCCCTCGCGGCAAGACCGCTTCGCGACCTTAGGCCCGCTGATTTCGGTGCTGCTGTTCCTGATGGCCATCATCTTGGCCTTTTGGTATTTGCGGAACGAGGAAGTTGAGCGCGAGACTGAAGCCGTTAAGCGCGACACCGAAATTGCCCAGCAGCAGATTCGCCTGCGCTTGATCGAGAACCAGGAACAACTGGTGCGCATCGCCCGCGAGATCGCCACCCGCGCCACCGACGCGCAAGAGTTCTCGACCCAGGCCGCCACCTTCGCCCGCGAGCGCCCCGAGATCACCCATGTGACTTGGTTGTCTAGCCGGCGCGACCGCCGCGCCAGCGTCAGCGCCGCCGGCTTCCAGGCCGATAGCCTGATGGTGCCGGACGGCAACGACCCGTCCATGCCCATGACCAACCAGTCCAATGCGCCGACGCTGGCCTTTGAGGCCGCACGCGAGCGCCGGGCACCGGTCTACTCCGCCCCTTTCCGTGACGCCAACAACACCACCGTGTTCCAGATCCAAGTGCCTTTGCTGGATCGCAATGGCTTCTCGGGCGTGGTGATTGCCGAGTACTCGGTGGAGGCCTTGCTGCGCTATTACATCCCCAGCGAGGTGGCCTCGCGCCATGTGGTCAGCGTGCTGGACTCGGGCGAGCAAGTGGTCTCCAGCACCGTCACCCCGATGCCGGGCAAACCGACCAAGCTGCCATCCATCTTGCATGAGGTGCCGCTGGCCCCGGCGCTGAACGGCCTGGTGCTGCGCGGCGAGGGCTATCGCAGCAGCTTCGGCCTCATCAGCAACACTTTGTTCTGGATGGTGGTGGCGCTGTCGACCCTGACGGTGTGGATGCTCCTGGGCACATGGCGCCATATGCGCAGGCGCCTACAGATTCAGAACGCCCTCAGCTCGGAGATGAACTTCCGCCGCGCAATGGAGAATTCCATGCTCACCGGCATGCGAGCCATGGACATGGAGTCGCGCATCTCCTACGTCAACCCGGCTTTTTGCGCCATGACCGGCTTCTCGGAAGCCGAGTTGGTGGGCCGCAAGCCGCCCTTCCCTTTCTGGCCGCCGGATCGTTTTGAAGAGAATGGCCGCCTGCTGGCCCAAGAGATCAATGGCCGCAGCCCGGCCGGCGGCGCCGAAGTCAAAATCATGCGCAAGGACGGCAGCATTTTTGACGGCCGCATCTACCTCTCGCCTCTGGTGGATGCCAAGGGCAAGCAAAGCGGCTGGATGACCTCGATGACCAATATCACCGAGGCCAAGCGCGTGCGCGACCAGCTTTCCGCTTCGCACGAGCGTTTCACCACGGTGCTGGAAGGCCTGGACGCCGCCGTGTCGGTGCTGTCGGTGCAGCAGGGCGAACTGCTGTTTGCCAACCGCAGCTACCGGCTCTGGTTTGGCGCCGACCCGGCCGGCCATGCCCAGCTCTCGGGCAGCCAGCTGGGCCGCAGCGCCGGGCCGGATGTGGATGAGGAGGTGGACGACTACTCCGGCCTGCCCGCCCAGCATCTGACCGAAACCGGCTCCGACCCGCGCGAGGTCTATGTGGAGTCGCTGGAGATGTGGTTCGACGTGCGCAGCCGCTATCTGCAATGGACCGATGGCCGCTTGGCGCAGATGCTGATCGCCACCGACATCACCACCCGCCGCAAAGCCGAGGCCCTGGCCGCCAGCCAGGCCGAGAAGGCACAGATGACCAGCCGCCTGATGACCATGGGCGAGATGGCGTCCAGCGTGGCGCATGAGCTGAACCAGCCACTCACCGCCATCACCAATTACTGCAACGGCATGGTCAGCCGGGTGCGCAACGACGCGATTCAAAAAGAAGACCTGCTGGCTGCGCTGGAGAAAACCGCCAAGCAAGCGGCGCGCGCCGGGCAGATCATTCACCGCATCCGCAACTTCGTAAAACGCAGCGAGCCCAAGCGCGAAGCGGCCAATGCCTACGACATCGTCGAGGACGCGGTCGAACTGGCCGGCATCGAGCTGCGGCGCCGCAATGTCGCCATCCACACCTATATCGCCCAGCGCCTGCCGCAGCTGATGGTGGACCCCATCCTGATCGAACAGGTCTTGATGAATCTGCTGAAGAACGCGGCGGAAGCGATCGACAACGCCGGCCTGCCGGCCTCGCGCCGCCACATCGAACTGCGCGTGGTGCCCAAGCACACGCCCGAATTGGGCGGGCACATCGACTTCAGCGTCACCGATATGGGCCCGGGCATGCCCGAAGAGGTGATCTCCAGAATGTACGAGGCCTTTTTCTCCACCAAGTCCGACGGTTTGGGCATCGGCCTAGGGTTATGCCGGTCTATCGTTGAGTCTCACCAGGGTCGGATCAGGGCTGAGAACTTATACAATGGGGACGCAGTTGTAGGCTGCAGGTTCGCCTTCAGCATCCCAGTAGACATCTCACGCACTGAGGTCCCCACAGGGGCATCGGTCAGCGGCACAAACCAAATAGCGACACCATGAGTCTGATTCCGAAAAAGGGTAATGTCTACGTTGTCGATGACGACGAGGCCGTACGCGATTCCTTGCAATGGCTGCTCGAAGGCAAGGATTACCGCGTCAAGTGCTTTGACTCCGCCGAGTCCTTCCTGAGCCGCTACGACCCCCGCGAAGTTGCCTGCCTGATCGCCGATATCCGCATGGAAGGCATGAGCGGCCTGGAGTTGCAAGACCGCCTGCTCGAGCGCAAGAGCCCCCTGCCCGTGGTCTTCATCACCGGCCACGGCGATGTGCCCATGGCCGTGCAGACCATGAAGAAGGGTGCGATGGACTTCATCGAAAAACCCTTCAAGGAAGACGAATTGGTCAACCTGGTCGAGCGCATGCTGGACCAGGCCCGCAACGCCTTCTCCACCCACCAAGAAGCCGCCAGCCGCGACGCCCTGCTGTCCCGCCTGACCACGCGTGAAGCGCAGGTGCTCGAGCGCATCGTCGCCGGCCGCCTGAACAAGCAAATCGCTGACGACTTAGGGATAAGCATCAAAACGGTGGAAGCGCACCGCGCCAACATCATGGAAAAGCTCAACGCCAACACGGTGGCCGATCTGCTCAAGATCGCACTCGGCGCCCCGGCCAAGGCCTGAGCCCCACCCGCCCCGCCAAAACGGCCGCTGATTGTTCAGCGGCTTTTTGCATTTTCAAAGCCCAAGTTTTTACGTCCAGCATCACCGGAGTCCACAGCCATGACAGCCCAACTCATCGACGGCAACGCCCTGTCCCAACAAGTCCGCGCCGAAGTGGCGCAGCGCGCTGCCGCGCTGACCGCCAAGGGCGTCAAGCCCGGCCTGGCCGTAGTGCTGGTGGGCGACAACCCGGCTTCGCAGGTGTATGTGCGCAACAAGGTCAAGGCCTGCCAGGACGCCGGCCTGCACTCGGTGCTGGAAAAGTACGAAGCCACGATGAGCGAGGCCGAACTGCTGGCCCGCATCGACGCGCTCAACAATGACCCCAGCATCCACGGCATCTTGGTGCAACTGCCCCTGCCCAAGCACATCGACGACCACAAGGTCATCGAAGCCATCTCTCCGGCCAAGGACGTGGACGGCTTCGCGATTGAAAGCGCCGGCGCCCTGATGGTCGGCGAAGCTGGCTTCAAGGCCTGCACCCCCTACGGCTGCATGAAGATGCTGGAGAGCATCGGCATGAAGGACTTGCGCGGCAAGCATGCCGTGGTGATCGGCCGCTCCAACATCGTCGGCAAGCCCATGGCCATGATGCTGCTGCAGGCCAATGCCACCGTGACGGTCTGCCACAGCGGTACCGCTGACCTGGCCCACCACACCCGTCAGGCGGATGTGATCGTGGCCGCCGTGGGCAAGCGCGATGTGCTGACCGCCGACATGGTCAAGCCCGGCGCTGTGGTCATCGATGTGGGCATGAACCGCAATGACGAGGGCAAGCTCTGCGGCGATGTCGACTTCGCCGGCGTCAAGGAAGTGGCCGGCTGGATCACCCCGGTGCCCGGCGGCGTTGGCCCCATGACCATCACCATGCTCCTGGTCAACACCATGGAATCCGCCGAGCGAACTGCAGCCTTGGCCGGCTAAAGCTAGACTGGCCCAGCACCACCTCGCCCGACCCAAGCACGCCCCACGACCATCCCGAGAGCATCGATGAGCAACCCACTGCTGAGTACCGCCGCCCTGCCCGCCTTCGCCAGCATCCGGCCCGAACATATCCAGCCCGCCATCGAACAATTGCTGGCCGAGGCCGATGCCGCGCTGGCCCTTGCCACCTCCGAGCAAACCCCGGCGGACTACGACGCTCTGTCGGCCTGCTTGGGCGTGGCCACCGAGCGCCTGGGCGCGTCCTGGGGGGCGGTGAGCCACCTGAATGCCGTGGCCAATAGCCCCGAGCTGCGCGAGGCCTATAACGCCGCCCTGCCCGCCGTCACCGAGTTCTTCACCCGCCAGGGTTCGGACGAAGCCTTGTACGCCAAGTACAAAGCCATCGCCCAAAGCCCGGCCGCGGCGCAGCTGAACCCGGCGCGCAAGCAAGCACTCAAGCTCTGGCTGCGTGACTTCGTGCTCTCCGGCGCCGAGCTCAGCGGTGCGGCCAAGGAACGCTTTGCCGCCATTCAGGAGCGCAGCGCCGAGCTGGCGCAAAAGTTCTCCGAGCATGTGCTGGACGCCACCGATGGCTTTGCCTACTACGCCACGCTGGAAGAGCTGGCCGGTGTACCCGCCGACGCGATTGAAGCCGCGCGCAGCGCCGCCGAGGCTGAGGGCAAGCCCGGCTACAAGCTCACCCTGCACTTCCCCAGCTATCTGCCGGTAATGCAGTACGCCGAGAACCGCGCCCTGCGCGAGCGGCTCTACACCGCCTATGTCACCCGCGCTAGTGAGCTCGGCGACAAGCCCGAGTGGGACAACAGCGCCATCATCGAAGAGCTGCTGCAGCTGCGCCAGGAAGAAGCCGCGCTGCTGGGCTTCAAGAACTTCGCCGAAGCCTCGCTGGCGGCCAAGATGGCCAGCTCGCCCGCGCAGGTCCTCGAGTTCTTGCGTGACCTGTCCGCACGCGCCCGCCCCTTTGCCGAGCAAGACCTGGCCGAGCTGCGCAGCTTTGCCGCCGCCGAGCTGGGCCTGGCCGAGCTGCAGGTCTGGGACAACGCCTACGCCTCCGAAAAGCTCAAGGAAGCGCGCTACGCTTTCAGCGACCAGGAGCTGCGCCAGTACTTCACCCTGCCGCGCGTGCTGCAAGGCCTGTTCGACATCATCGAACGCCTGTTCAACGTCAAAATCGTCGAGCAAGCCGCCGAGGTCTGGCATGAGTCCGTTAAGTTCTATCGTTTGGATCGTGAGGGTGAGCTGGTCGGCCAGTTCTATCTGGACCTCTACGCCCGCTCTGGCAAACGCCCCGGCGCTTGGATGGACGAAGTGCGCAGCCGCTGGGCCCGCCCGGAAGGCAGCCAGCAAACGCCGGTGGCGCAGCTGGTCTGCAACTTCTCCTCGCCACAAGGCGACAAGCCTGCGCTGCTGAGCCACGACGACGTCACCACCCTCTTCCACGAATTCGGCCACGGCCTGCACCATCTGCTGACCCAGGTGGATGAGCTGGGCGTGTCCGGCATCTCCGGCGTGGAGTGGGACGCGGTGGAGTTGCCCAGCCAGTTCATGGAGAACTTCTGCTGGGAATGGGAAGTCTTGCAGCAACTCACCAGCCATGTGGACAGCGGCGAGGCGCTGCCGCGCACGCTGTTCGACAAGATGCTGGCGGCCAAGAACTTCCAGAGCGGCCTGCAAACCCTGCGCCAAATCGAGTTCGCTTTGTTCGATATGCGCTTGCATGCCGAGCCGGGCACCGAGAAGGCCGTGCAAGCCGTGCTGGACGAAGTGCGGCAAGAGGTCTCCGTGATCCCAGCGCCCGCCTTCAATCGCAGCCAACACAGCTTCTCGCACATCTTCGCGGGCGGCTACTCGGCCGGCTACTACAGCTACAAATGGGCCGAGCTGCTCAGCGCGGATGCCTGGAGCGCGTTCGAGGTGGAAGGCGTCTTCAACGCCGCCACCGGCGCGCGCTATCTGCAAAACATTCTGGAAGTGGGCGGCTCACGCGAGGCGATGGAAAGCTTCAAAGCCTTCCGCGGCCGCGAGCCGCAGATCGACGCCTTGCTGCGCCATCAAGGCATGGCTTGAGCGAGGCCTGCTTTGCGCGGTCCGCTGAGACTGCGGCTTAGCGCCGCAGCGGCAGACGCGCTCTGACCTGATGGCGCTGGCCTTCTTGAGCGAACGAAAGCTGGCCGCCCAGGCGCACCACCGTTTGTTGCACGATGGCCAGCCCCAAGCCGAAGCCCGGCAGATTGCGGCTGGCATCCCCCCGGGCAAAGGCTTCCAGCAAATGGCCGCCCCCACCCGGCGGCAGACCCGGCCCCGCATCCGAGACAAGCAGCATGGCGGCATCGTCGCCATGCCATGCGATCACCACCACCACCGGTATGCCGCCATGCTTGAGCGCGTTGTCGATCAAGTTGACGATCAAGCGCTCAATCAATAAACCATGGGCACGCTGCAACAGCAAGGTGGGCGGCGCCCGAAGGGCCAGCTCTTGCACCGGCCGCTCAAAGCCAGCCACCGCCCGCTGCGCCACAGCTACCAAATCAACCACCTCATCCAAGTCGACGGCACTGGCGCGCACAAACTCCAAAAAACTGGCGGTGAGGCGGTCCGCATGATCAACATTGCGCGTGATGCTGGCCACGCCGTCGGCATTGTCGGCCGACTCCGGCAGCATCTCGGCGGCCAAACGGATGCGGCTCAAAGGGCTGCGTAAATCATGTGAGACACCCGCCAACAGCAGTGCACGCTCGCGTTCATTGCGTTGTAGACGTTCGGCCAAGGACTGATAGGCAGTGGCGATCGCCACCAACTCCGGTGGCGCGCGACCGGCTTGCGGGCTGAGCGGCAAAGCCGCTGGCTGATGCCCGCTCTCGGCATGCGCCTGCATGCGCTCCCGCAGTTGCGCGAGCGGCCCGGTCAGATTGCGAGCCAAGCTGCGGCTGAGCAAGGCAATCACCATGATGAGCATGAGCATGCCAACCGTCATGCGCGGGGCCCAATGCGGTAGCGCTGTGGCGGCCAGCCCGCTCAACCAGACGCCCTGCGTGCCGGCCAGGCGCGCGTGGATCCAAAGCCTGGCATGACCCTCGCTGTGGCCCAACCTGACTTGATCAACGGCGATCCCGACGCGGGCCAACTCCCGCACAAACTCACCCACTGCCGGCAAGGCCGTCACCTGCAGGCTGAAGTCCTCGGGTGGCCCGGCATGCCTGTGGATGCCCGACACCAAGCCGTAGGCGGGCACGATCTCCCGA
Organism: Roseateles sp. PN1; assembly: GCF_038419725.1. Lineage (NCBI taxonomy): Bacteria > Pseudomonadati > Pseudomonadota > Betaproteobacteria > Burkholderiales > Sphaerotilaceae > Roseateles > Roseateles sp. PN1. The sequence goes on from NZ_JBCARA010000017.1 coordinate 89,443, forward strand.
TCGGGGGAGCGGATGGCTTCGACAATCTGCGGCGCCAGCAAGGCGGCAAATTGAGGCGCCAGCACCTGATTTCGTTCCACCACGAGCAGGCCCCCAAAGACCAGCACAAAACTGCCCAGCAACAAGACCTTGGCCAGCAGCAGACGCAGGAACAGCGAGTCGATGCGCTCAGGAAGCATCGTCACCTGCGCTCTTCCCCAGCACACCGCGAGGCACGAAGGCATAGCCCTCACCGCGGACGGTTTCTATCCAGTCGCTGCCCGGGATGGCCTGCGCAAGACGCCGGCGCAGGCGCCCGACCTGCACATCCACCGTGCGGTCTTGCGGCCGGTAGCTCCCCGCCTGCACCGCATCACTGAGCTGCTCCCGCGACACCGCTTGGCCGGGCGTGCGAATCAGCTCCAGCAAGAGCCTGAACTCAATGCCCGTCAACGCAATCACCTGCTCATTCACCAGCACTTCGCGGCGCAGCAAATTGACGCTCAAAGGGCCAAAGTTCCAATGCGTGGGCGGCTGTACGACCACGGGCGTTTGCCGCCTGATCAAAGCGCGCAAGCGCGCGACCAGCTCGCGCTTCTCAAACGGCTTGGCCAGGTAGTCATCCGCCCCCAACTCCAAACCCAGCACGCGGTCAAAAGGATCGCCGCGCGCCGTCAACATCAAGATACCCAAACTCGGATAAGCGGCTCGCCAGCGCCGGCACAAGTCCATGCCGCTGGCGTCGGGCAGCATCACATCGAGCAAGACGACAGCCGGCAAACCGGCCGCCAGGGCTTGCTCCGCCTGCGCAGCGTTGAGAGCGGCCCGCACCGACCAGCCCTCGGCCTGCAAGAGGCGAACCAACATGGCGGAGAGCTCGGCGTCGTCATCGACAAGGAGCAAAGAAGGTTGCGACATCAATTGCGCCGGCTGAGTGAATAGGAATGCGTGCAGTGACTGCAAGGCGCCCGATCGTAAGCCAAATGGCTCGCAAGTCACCATGACATTGCCACAGCAAATGCGACAGCGCTGTCATGAATCGTCGCCTTATGTCGCACACGCCGGACGCGATTCTTCAGACACTGCCTTCGCTGCGTACCGACGCCTTGCTTGCCCAAAGTCAAGACCGATTCAGGCGCATTCACCGGGCGAATCAGCAAGCGCCATCAATCGCAGGGCCCGCGAACGGGCTGCCATCCAGACATACACATCCAGGGATTCGATATGAACAAGCACGCATGGCCCATTCCTCATCAAGCAAAGCCGGCGCGGCACATGGCAACAGGCAAGCTGCGTGTGTTGCCCACCTGCTTGGCCATTGCAGCGATGTGCAATGCGGGCCTTGCGCAAGCCATTGACTTCACCTGGAAGGGTGGCGCAGGGTCGGGCACGCAAAACATGAGCAATGCCCAGAATTGGACGCCCCTCGGCCGCCAACCCGACCGTCGCGACGTCATCCACTTCGGCACATCGACTTTCACGACGGTCGTGAGTGACCTGTTTTCCTGCTGCAACCAAGTTGTCTTTGACGTGGGTGCGAACGCCTTCACGATTCAGGGCGCGAGCAACACCCTTTGGAACCTCGACAATGGCATTGTCAACAAGAGCAGCAAGGTGCAAACGATTGATTGGGGAAGCAAGGTGGGCTTCGCCATCCAAGCGGATCAGACCTGGGACGGCGGCACGGCCGGCATGCTCATCACCGGTGACATGATCCAGCAAAGGAATCTGACACTGTCCAACAAGGTCGTCTACAAGAATTTCGCCTCCGTCTCCATTAGTGACGACGCCAATTCGACCGTCGGCTTGACGATCAATTCCGGCAGCAGCTACAGCACAGCGGGTGCCTTCACCGTTAGCGGCGGCTTCCCGACCAGCAGCGGCTCCATCCAGGTGCAAGGCGTGGGCAGCAGCTTGCTCGTCGGCACAGAACTGAACCTGGGCGACGTCGGCAGCGGCACCTTGCTGATCGACTCCGGCGCCAGGGCCTCCAGCAAGAACCTGACCTTGGGGAGGACCGGGACCGCAAAGATGACGGTGGACGGCGCCGGCTCGAGCTTCGAGGCTGGCGATGTGGCACTCAGCAACAGCGACTTGATCGTCTCGGGCGGTGGCACCTTCACCACCACCGGCAATATGGGCGCCGGCCCGACCAATGTGAATTTCAGCATCACGGTCAAGGACACGGGCACGCTGTTCAAGGCAAACACAGCCCAAAGAGGCCTCTATCTGGGCGGCCAAGGCATCGGGCTGATGCAGCTCAGCAATGGCGCCGCTGCCGACATCAACGGTCTTTTCATGGGCCAAAAGGGCAATGGCGGTTTTGGCGTCATTGAAGCGACAGGACTTGGAACCACATTGAAAACCGGCTTCGTCGAGGGCAACGCGGGCCTTTTGAACGTTTCCAACGGCGCCAAGTTTCAAGTCTTGAAATCGATGACGATGGGGCTGGCAGGAGACTCCAGCTTCGTGGCTGCGGTGGCAGGCAGCGGCGCGCTTTTGAGCGTGGCTCAGGCCATCACCGTGGGCGCCGATGGTGCCGGTCGGCTGGATGTTCTGGGCGGCGGCGTTGTCGATGTCGGGCAACTGGTGATCGGTGATCTGGGCGTTGT
>NZ_JBCARA010000018.1:0-91281 GCF_038419725.1 Roseateles sp. PN1
GGCGTTGGCGTTGGCGTCGGCGTCGGCGTGGGCGTGGGCGTGGGCGTGGGCGTCGGCGTCGGCGTCGGCGTGGGCGTCGGCGTCGGCGTCGGCGTCGGCGTGGGCGTGGGCGTCGGCGTCGGCGTCGGCGTGGGCGTCGGCGTCGGCGTCGGCGTCGGCGTCGGCGTGGGCGTCGGCGTCGGCGTGGGCGTGGGCGTCGGCGTCGGCGTGGGCGTGGGCGTGGGCGTGGGCGTAGGCGTAGGCGTAGGCGTAGGCGTCGGAGTAGGCGTAGGCGTAGGCATAGGTGCAGGCACGCCCGTCTCGCTGATCAACTCAACCCCGTCGTAAACGCGAACTGCCTCGACCTGCACCGAGCGCACAGCGTCGAACTGAGCGCCTGCGTTGCTGATGGCAACACCGGTGCCGCCGGGTGTGGCGTCACTGACGCCTGTGCGGGCGGCGCGCAGCAGCACGCTGCCGTCGCGGCCGGAAGGGCCGCCTTGGGTAGACAAGATCGAGGCGGCTTCAAGGCTCAGCTGGCCGGTGCCGCTCATTAAACGGATGTCTCCGCCATCGGCGCCGGCGGCCATGTTGCGGGCGGACAGCACGGCGCCTGGGCGCAGCGTCAGGTCCCCACCACTGGCCAGCAGAATTTGCGCGCCGCGCTCCGCTGTGGCTTGCAGTTCGCCGGCAAGCGTCAAAGTGCCGGCGTCACTGATGAGGGCCAGACTGGCCGAGCGCAGCACGGTGCCGGCCGCCAGCGTTTGATCGCCCTGGCGGTTGCGCACCGAGATCGATTGGCTGAACTGACCTGTCGGCAGCTGCCCAGCCAACTGGCTCAGATTGACAGCCTGGCGACTGTCCAACTGCAGGCTGGCGCCGGCCGAGCTGGTGCCCTGGCCTTGCAAGTCACCGGCCAATTGCAAAACACCTTGCGGCGCGGCCAGCACTAACTGACCGCCGCCCGCATTGGCGGCGCCGGACACATTCACGCGCGAACCAGCCGCCACTTGAACGTCGCCGCCACTGCTGCCGGCATCGATACGCCCCCCCGCTGTCGCGATGGTTTGGCCGTCCAAGGTCTTTGTGAAACCTTGCACCGAGCTCAGCGAACCGGCCGCGAACACCAGGTTCTGACTGGCGCGCAGATTCAGCTGACCCGAGGGCAAATCGATCTGCCCGCCCTGCAGCAACTCGCGGCCGCTCAGGTTCAAACGCGCCCCTGCGCCGGGCTGCGTCACCGCAGCACTCACACCTGCGCTAGGCGCTACGGCGTCCACATGACTCAGCTGCAAGCTGCCGCCTGCCGTCAAGCCTTGTTTAGCCGAAGCGGTGGCCAGCACACGGTCCGAGCGCAGCTGAACATCACCCGCGCTGTTCAAAGCGCCCTCGCCTGCAAAAACAATATCGCGGGCCGCGCTGAGCGTGAGTTGCCCCACGGCCTTGGTGCTGACGCTGCCGGGGCCGATCTGCAAATCACCGGCAGTGGCTTGTAAATCAAGCCGCGCATTGCCGGCTGATCCGCTTGGCGTGCTGGCAGCAGCTGACTGGCCGGCGCTATTGCTCAGTTGCAAGGCCTGCGCACTGGCCGTCGCCTGGCCACCATCGGCCACCGTCAGGTTGGCGGCATCCAGGGTCAGCGAGCGCAAGTCTTTGCCACCGAGTTGTGCGCCGCTCTCAAAGAAGATGTCGCTGTAGCTGCGCAGCTGCAGCTCAGCGGCCTGACTCAAGCCACCCAGTTGGCCAGCCGTCAGCCGCAAGCTGTCGCTGGCCGAGGTATTGCCAGTCGCGCCTGCACCGCCCACCACAATCCGCCCGGCGCCCAAGACCAAGCGGCCGGCGTCCAAGGCAGCTTGCTCATCGACCAAGGTACGCGCCGCGGCTTCCAGGCTCAAGCTGCCTTGCGCGCCGGCCTTGAGTTCGCTGCCGGCGGCCAGGCGCACCTGGCCCTGTGCTATCGCTTGAGCGGGAACCCCGCTGCGCTGCACCGCCGTTGGCGTGGCTGACAGGCGTAGCGATGCACCGTCGCCATTGACATACAAAGTGTCCGCTGCCTTGGCAGGGGTGGCCGAAGCAGCAGCGGTGCTGGAAGCTGCAGCGCTCAACTGCGCGCCCGCCCCCACCTCCACCGATTGCTGCGCCATCAGCACCAGGTCAGCCGCCTGCAGCTTGACACCGGCATCGATCTGCACCGTCTGCGCGCTGACCATGGCTTGACGCTGGCCATTGGCATCCTGCGCGCGCGTGCCGCCCAGCATGATGCTGCCGGCACCGCTGCTCGACAGCGCCTGGGGCGAGAGCACCAGGGCATCAGGGAACCGATCAGCATGCTCGGACACGACCAAGCGGGCCGCGCCGATATTGAGTTCGCCCGCGCCGGCTTGCGCCGCGTGGGCGTAATTCAAGGCGGCCTGCATCGTCATCCGCGGCGCGCTGAGATTAAGGCTGCCGGCGTCGATGGCCAGGGGCGGCAGGGCCTTGCCCTCGCGCGTGGCTTGCTGGCCGTAATAGCTGTCGGCCTGGCTGGTACGGATCTCCGAGGACTTGCGCGCCACGGCGCTCGGCGTGATGGTGAAGGCCGAGGGCCGTGTGTCTTGTAAATCGGTACCGGCCGTGGCGAAGCTGGCACCGGCCAAGACGGCACCATTGGCCTGGGTGACGGCAGTGTTGGCCGAGACGGTCGTGCTGGCCGCTGCCGGTTTGACCAGGAAGCTGCCTGGCAAAACGGCATAACGCGCCGGCATGACGGCGTAGCGGCCGGCCTTCAGCACCTGGTCGCCGAACTGCAAATCACGGCTCAGCAGCAGCTGCCGGCCGGCGGGAATATCCACCACCGCGCCACTGGCGTCGTTTTGCAAAGCGATGTGCAGATCGAGCGGCGCCAACATGGCAGCACCCGGCACGATGGCAAAAGCCCCGCCCGCAGCACCCGCGAACACATCGCTGGAGCCACCGGGCCCGGCCACAAACTCCAGGCCTTGCAGGGCACCGCCGCCGCTCATATCGAGCTGGGCCTGCAGCTTGCCACTGGCCGCCAAATTCAAATTGGCCGCACTGAGAGAAATCTGTTTGGCCGGCAGGCCTTTGAGTTGATTGGACGGCGAGCCGTAATACCAGGCCGCGCCGCCTGTCGTGCCGCCGAAGGGCAGCAGCAGGCCATCACCCGAGACCGACGTCAGGCTGGTGGGCGTGAGCGTTAGCTCGCGTTCGGCCTGCAGCGTCAGGCTGCCCAGCGGCGCGCGCAGCACACCGTCTTGCACGATGTCTTGCGCCTTGAAGGTGAGCGCAGCGCCGCCCGAGAGTGGCGCGGCAGGTTTGCTCGCCGCATTGCCTTCGGCCCGCTGCATCGTGAGCTTGTGGCCGCTGACATCGACCAAAAAGTTCGTCGCGCTGCTGCCGTAGATTTGCGCGGCGGTCAGGGTCAGGTCCGCATCGCTGCGCAGCTGGCCGGCGCTGGCGCCCGCACTGTTCAGCACACCGTGCAGGCGTAAATCGCCTTGGGCGGCCAGAGTGATGGCCGAGGCACCAGCGATTTGTAGCTGGCCCACCAGATCAAGGCTGGTGCCATCCGCTACAGCGCCGCTGCGCGGTGCCGCTTGCACCAGCAACTGGCCCTTGCCAGCTTGAGCCACCGTGGGCGCAGCAAAGGCCGAGCTATTGCTCAGCTGTACCGAGCTGCCGCGCAGCTGCACCTTGGCGTCCTGGCCCAGTTGCAGCAAGGGCGTGTCCAGGCTGAGGCGGCGGGCGGCTTCCAGCTGCAAGTCGCCGGCCAGCACCAGGCTGTCCATTGAGGCCAGGCTGATGTCGGCCAGGCTGCTTGGCGCGCCGAGCAGGCTTTGCGCCAGCTGCACCGTCTTCACTCCGGCTTGGGTCTGCGGCAACAGCGGCTCGCCCTGGGCTGGTGCCGCTTGCAGCAGCAAGCGGTGCGCGGGGATTTGCGCGGCGTCGCCGCTCTTGCTCATCTTGACGCTCAGGCGTCCGTCCGCTTGGCGGCTGCCGCCGGCCTTGGCCTGGAAGCTGGCATTCAGCACGCTGTCTTGTCGGCCGGCCACGTCGATAGCGATATTGAGTGCACCCGCCGCGCTGGCCACCGATTGGCGGCCTTCGGCAAAGGCAGCACCCGTGGGGGCGGCGTCCAGCTGGGCCTGGGCCCCATCAGCCTTAATGAGCGCACCGGCATCCAACTGTGCGCTGACGGCATTGAGCCTCACCACCCCGCCCTCCAGCACACGGCCACGCAGAAGGCCATCCCCATTAGGCTGCAGCAGGGCCAGGCCAGACACGTCGATGCGGCTGGCAGCGCCCAGGCGCAGCGCGTCTTCCGTCGCGTCACCGCCGAGGCCGGGCTTTTGCGTCAGGCTGACCGTGCCGCCGGGAGCGCTCAGCTGGCCCAACATCTGCAAGCTGCGGCCGGCCGTCAGCGTCAAATTGGCATTCGGGTCCAGCAGAATCTGGGCGCTGTCAGCAATGCGCAGCGCGCCGCTCTGCGCGGCGACGGCATTGCCGCTGGATTGCAAAGTCAAGTTGACCGGCCGACGCAGCGCGGCGTCTTGCAGCAAGACCCCACTCAGATCGGCCAGCCGGCTGCCGCTGAGCCCACCGCGCAAGACCTCACCGCCCCGGCGCGACAGCAGCTGCGGGCGCAGCACCGCGCCGTCTGCGAGCTGCAGCGACAGCATGCCGTCCACATCAAAACGCTCAAAGCCACCTTGTGAGAAAAACTCGGTGCCCAGATTCAGCCCGCCGCTGGCCTTGTCGAGCGCCGGACCATTGCCGCCGATCTGCACCGTGGCGGCGCGCAACTTGAGGCTGCCGCCCTTGTCCACGCCGACACCGAGCAGGCTGCCGCCCAAGTCAAAAGCCTGCGCCTGGCCCGCGACCAAGCTGCTGCTCAAATCCAGGCTGCCTGCGCTGCCCGCTTGCACGCTGCCATTGCTGCGCACCGTGGCACCACCGGAAACATCCAGCACCGAGCCCCTGCCCAAAAGCAGGCCCGCACCTGAGTTCAGCGTGACGCTGCCGCCCTGGACGGCACGCTGAACGCTAGTGCCATCGCGCTCCTGGTTCAGCAAGCGGCCGGCCATATCGAGCTTGACGCCATCCGCCACGCTGATAACGCCGGGCGCGCTGCTGCGGTCGGTGTTCTCCACCGTCTGAGCCGACAGGCTGCCGCCGGCGCTGACGATGTCTGCGCCCAGGCTGATGCCATCGGCGCCACGTGAGTAAAGCGTTAGCGTGCTGCGATCCGCGAGCTGCAGCGCGGCACCGGCCGCGCTGGCAATGCCACGGTCACTGGCCAGGCTGATGCGGCCGAAACCGGCCGCTTGCAGCAGGCCCACATTCAAGAGGCTGGTGCTGGCGTCAAGCGCGGCCGTGGCCGCGCCGCCGGTTGAGGAAGGCGGCGTTTGCGTGCTCAAGAGCAGCTTGCTGTCCACCCCGGTGCCCTTGACCTGCGCCTCGCCAAGCTGAAAGCTCCCGGCCGCGGCCAAAGCATCCAGCCCAGCCAGCTGACGGCTGCCGGCCAAGGTGTTGGCCGCCATGCTGCCCGCCAGATCGGCTTGCTGGGCCAGCACACGCAGGCTACCCGCCGCTTGGCCGTCCACATAGGCGCTGGCTACTTGGCCCTGGCTGCTGGCACGGAAGCCCGTGACCTTGCCCCAGCGGTCGTACAAGCCATAGCTGGCATCGCTCAGCCCCACATAGCGCAGATCGGCGCTGGCGGTGTTGAGCGTGGCTTGGCTGCCGTCCTCGGCTGTCAGGCGGCTGGGTCGCACCAAGGCCTCGGTGTAGGCCACTTGCCCGCCGCTCAAAGCCAGCTTGGATCCCGCCAGGGTCGCCACGGTGCCGGTACTCTCCAGCATCAGGTTGCCGCCCTTGGCCATGCGCTCTTCGGCCGACCTCTCGATATTCTTCCGGTAGCTGCTGGTGTCGCCCAGGATAGGCGCGGGGGCGCGCACATCAAAGGTCACCTTGGCGCGGTACAACGGCCCCTCTTTTTGCAGCGGTGCGTCTTTCAGATCATTGCCGCCCAGCAGTTCGGTGGTGACGAAATTGCGCGCAGCCGACACCTCCGTGCTGCGGGTACCGGAAAGATCAATGCCAGCGCCCTCACCCACCACGATGGTGGCGCGGGCGTCGAAGGGGCGCGTGCCCGCTTCGAGATTGGGGCTGGCCATGGCATTGGCCTGGGGCTCGACCTTTTCATAGTTCGGCTTGGCCTCGGCGCGCAAGCGCACTTGGGCGGCGGGGGCATTGATTTGCGCGCCGGCATTGCCGGCTGCGTCACGGCCTTGCAGCTGAATGTTCAGGCCGTTCATTTCCACGCGCGAGGCGGTGAACTGGTCGCCGGTGGCACTGCCGCCGGCGGCATCCGGCGCCATCTCGATGCGGCTGGCGGCACCCAGGGTCAGCGTGCCGCCCTCGGCAGCGCGCTTGACGATCACACCGCCCGAGCTGATGCCCTGAGACTGGCCCCGCGCCAATAAAAACACCGAGCCGTTTTCACTGACGCTGGTGCTGGCACTGATGCGGCCCATCTGGTTGACGGCCATGCCCACCAAGGTGGTGTTGCCCCGGTTGCTGGCAATATCACCCAGCTGATCGACCCGGCCGGCACCCGTGCCCACCTCCACCAACAAGCCGCGCACGGCCGGCACGGCCGCGTTGACCTCGGAGGCATACAGCCGCTCAACCGTGGGTGTTTGCAGATAGACCTGCTCGCCTGCGGCCAGCACCGTCTGCCCCTGCGGGGTGGCGATGCTGCCGGCGTTGATCACATCCTCGGCGAACAAGAACACCCGGCCGCCGGAAGGCGTGGTGATGGCTGCCCCCTTGCTGACCTCCACAAAGCCGCGGCCCACATCAGGCATGCCGAGCACATCGGCATCGCGTTTGAAGCTGGGGTTGGTGGCGTAAATGGACTTGGTCAGGCCGAGCAGAAAGTCGTCGTTGTCGACGTTGAGGGTCGAAGCAATCAACGCGCCCACATCGACCTTGGCGTTCGGGCCAAAGAGAATGCCGTTGCCGTTGAGCAAGAAGATGTCGCCGCCGCTGATGCGCTCGGGCTTGCTGCCGCCGGCCACAAAAGCCGGATTGGGCACAGTGGACTTGAGCGTGCCGAAGATGGCGCTGGGCGCCGCCCCTTTGTCCACCCGATTCAACGCCGCGCTGCCGACGCTGGGCATGCGGTATTCCACGCTGCTATTGGCGCCGATATTGAAGCTTTGCCACTGATAAATGGCGCGGGCGGTGGCTTGGTCGATGACCATGTCTTGGCCGCCACGGCCGTTGTCGGTATTGATGCGCGAGGCCGCGTTGCCGGTGATCACCCGCATACCGGCGGGCAGCACCTGGGCGGCCGGCGCGGCGGGGCGAGCACCGGCCTGCGCCAGCGACTGCAGAGGCCAGATAGCCAGCATCGCCACCAGCAAGGGCGCTGTCGCGAAACTCGCCATCGGGCTGAGCGCGAATGAAGCGGGCGTGGGGTGAAGGCGGGCTGTGGCTGACATGGTGGCAATCGGGGTCAAAGCTGCGCGCTCAGGCGCAAGTGCAAACGAGGTTCGTTCTTGGGGCTGATGCGGGTGCTTTTGAGCGGCCAGGCCAGGTCCAGGTCGGCCGACAAACCGGCCCCGGCACGCAGGCGCAAGCCCAGGCCGGCACCGGCCAGCCAGGTGTGCTCGGCCTGCTCAGGCAAGGGGCTGAGCGTTTGCACGCGGCCACCTTCGGCATAGCCCAGCAGCGTCAACTCACGCCACCACGAGGCTTGCGCTTTGGCGGCAGTGCCAGCAACAACGGGGGCCGCCAGAAAATTGGGGCTGCGCCATTCCAGCCCCGCCAGCATGGCGTTGTCGCCCGCAGCCTCGGCTTCCAGATAGCCGCGCACCGTGTCCACACCACCCAGCGCGTATTGCTCACCCGACACCAATGGCTGGGTGGCCAGTTGCCAGGCGAAGCGTGTATTCAGGCTGCCACCAAACGGCGCGGGCAAGCCCAGGGTGCGCAAGGGCCGGGCATCGCGCAACTCACCGCGCCAGTAGGCAAAGCTGCCATCGGCGCCATCGCGCTTGCACTGAAACTGGTCCACCGCGCCGACGTTGCCCGGGCAGGCGACATCCCGTTGCAACCAATTGCGCCAGCCGAAGGTGATGCTGCTGCTGAGGCTGCTTTGCACACCGCCCGAAAACCAGATGCCGGTATAGGCCGCTTGAAATGGCAGGTAGCGCAAAGGGGTGGACAGCTCGCCGCCGGCGCTGAGCTGCTGCTCCTGCACGTCTTTGTAGTCGCCGCCCACGCTGAAGCTGTGCAGCGAGTCGCCCTCGCTCGACGCATGCGGCACGCTGCGGTTCCAGCGCAGGCCGTAAGTGGCGCCCTTGCCGATCACCGTGCCGGCACCCAAGGGCGCCACATTGCTGTTTGAGAGCACCACCGTGGCCAGCAAGCTTTGCGGGCGACCCGGCTCCGTACTCAGCGGCCAGCTGTAGTTGCCCACCAGCACGCTGGACTGCTTGGTGTTGCGCGGCGCCGTGATCAGGCTCAGCGTCAGACTGTGATCACGCTGCCAGAGGTTGTCGTGATGCAGGGCCACGGAGGCACGCCAGGGGTCGGTGTCGGCGGCGTGGCGGTTATTGATTTCCAGGCTGGCGCCGGCGGGCAATTTGTCATTGACGCGCAGCTCCACTTCCACCGTGCCAGGCGTCAGGCCAGGGCGCAGGATTTGCTGCAGTTGGCGTTCCTCACGGTTCAGGCCGGCGATCTGCGCGGCGGCCTGATTGAAGTCAGGCACTTGGCCGGGGGCCAGTTGGCTGACGCGTTCGCGAATCACACCCTGGTCGTAGTACCGTGAGCCGGTCACGCGCAGGCGCTCAACGCGGCCCTCGGTCACATGCAGGCGCAGCACGCCGCCCTCCACTCGCTGCTCAGGAATATCCACAAACACGGTCAGAAAGCCGGCCTGCTGGTAACGCTTCTCCAGCGCTTCGCGGGCGGCCTCCACATCGGCCATGTCTTTGTCTTCGCCCATGAAGGGCAGCACCACCTGCTCCACCGCTGCCACGGGCAAGACGGTGTTGCCGCTGATCTCGAACTCGAGAATGGCAAAGCGCGGCGAAGCAGGTTCGGCAAGCGCTGAGCGCTCCGGCGGCACTTGCAGGCTGGCGGCCAGGGTCGGCTTTGATGCCAGCAACAAGCCACTGGCCAAGCCCACAGCAGTGACCGCGGTAGCGCACAGGCCCCGGCCTGCGGCCAGAAGAGAGGCGCACGATTTCATAGTGAAAGCAGTATCGGAAGCCGCAGTGAAGCGGCGATGAAGAGGCGCCGTTGCGGCGTGAGCCGTTCGGACTAGTGCCGCAAACGAAGAGCTGGGCCGAAGGGGCCACGTCAGCGGTGACCGGCCGCCCGAGTTCAGGCCTCAGGCGCCGATTCAAACGCTAGCGGGCTTGCGGCTCAGACCATCAAGGAGCCATGTGCTTAGCGCGCCGCATACGCGCGGCCCGGCCGCCCAGCGCCAGCAAGCCCAGCGCCATCAGACCCCAGCTCGCAGGCTCAGGCACAGCACTGACGCTCACACCGGGCATGACCAAGCTGCCTGGCCGATAACCCGCAAATTCGGTGGACGCAGGCAGATAGGCGCGGGCCATGAAACCGGCGCTGAAGTCCGTCATATTGATGCGCGCCTGGCCCAGCACGGTGGATGCTTTCGGCGTGCTGGCCTGCAAGGTGTAGCTCAGCAGGTACTGCCCCTTGTAGGGCGAGTTGGCGTTGTCGTCGACCTTGGTGAAACCCCAGTAGCCGTCGTGGCCGACGTTGTCGAATTCGTCAACGAGGATGGTGCTCAGTTGATCCGTACTGGAGCGAGTCAGGTAATAGAACCAGGATGAATCACCCAGCTTATTGCTCATCGTGAACGGCGCATTGCCATTCATCGTGTCAGTCCAATTGGCGCTGTTCTCGCCGAAATAGGCGCCTGGCTTATCGGCTTGAACATTGGAGCTACTGCCATTGACCGGAAAGTTGGCTGGCCCGCCATGGGTGCCCGTGGCGTTCACTGACCCGAAGAAACTCAGCACCGTGGAGGCGGAATTGCCTTTCGAAAGCTGCTGATTCGTCATCGTGGCAATTTGAGCCTCGGTACCTTGCTGAGCCGTCGTAAAAATTCGGTTGACACCTGACGCACTGCTGGTGCTGGCCTGAGTCGCAAAAACGGTCCAGCGCAGATTGGCGACAGTGACCAGAGGCAAAAAGCTTGCCCATTGCGCATCGGTGATGGGAATGAAGAGCTGAGTAAACGTTTCTTGCTGGGAGGATATGAAAAAGGCATTCATGTCCAGGCCCAGGTCCAGCGTGTAAGACACTTTGGCTTCTGAGTCCGAGACGACAAAGGCCAACTCGCCATTGCCCTTGTAGAAGCTTGCATTGGGGCCGACAGGGTTGGCCACACCACCGGAGATGGTGGCCTGCGCGTGATTGACAAACATCAGCGACCCCAGCAAGGCCAGCTTGGTCAGCTTCAAAAATGACATCGAGCCAAGGGGGAGCCCGCTAGAGGGAAGCGCGCTAAGGGCAGCAAATGTTTCACGCATAGTCAATCACCAGTGAAGAAACGAGGAGGCTCAGTTGAGCCTCCTCGGAGCATGGTCATCCAGCAGGGTGCTGGTATGACCTCGCAACCCAAAACTTACTTGACGGCAGCCAGCGGGCTGCAGCTATTGCCGCCGCGGTTCACGCGCGAACCGAAGGCGATTTCGGCGGCAGTACCCGTACCGAAAGCACCGGAGTAGCTGGTGGGCATAGCCAAGACGCCGGCCTTGTTGGCGGAGGACAAGGTGTTCAAAGCCGAAGGCTTGGCAATTTCAGCGGTGAAGCCAGTGATGAAAGCCTGCTGTGCCGAGGTCAGGGCGGCATAGGCACTCTTCTTGTACTGAATCGTGGACTCGAACAAGTAGTCATAACGGCCTTGCTTGGCGTTCGTGCCGTTAGGCACGGCGCCTTCGAGTCGCACATGCTTCCAGCTGTTCGAGCCAGGCGCGTTTTCCTTGGAGATGTGGCCGATGGCATAGCCGTCAGCCTTTTGCGCCTGGTTCATGCAGCTGACCACATCGCCAGTGCCCGGACCTTCAAAGATGAACTTGCTGCCACTGGGCATCGGGCCTGTGGCGGCACCACCCATATTGGCAACCAGATAGTTGGCAACCGACAGACCGCCAGCGGTCGTGTTGGCGGAGGCCGACATATCGTCCGGCGCTGCCGAGCCGGAGGCATCCCAAGCTGCAGGAGTTGTGCTGGCAGAGCCGCAAGGCGCATCGCCGAACATCAGATTGGCGGCGGCCTGGGTGCCGGAGCCGTTGACACGGCGGCAGATATTGACTTGGGTGGCATTCTTGGCGGCATTGCTGGAGATCAGCTTCCAGTCCTCGGCATTGCCCGAGAAGAAGGTGCGGGCTTCAGCCTTGCCAATGGACGGAATGCACTGCTCATCAGTGGATGCCACCGAACAGGCAACGCCAGCGTTGTCCTTCACGGCGCTCAAGCCTTGCTTGGCGAACATATCGTTGTACAGATTGGTGTTGACGGCCACGCCGAACACGGTCTGGATCACCGACGTCACTTTCAATGCGGAAAGCTGTGCCGTGCTCAGGCCATCGGCGGGGTAGTTGTCATCATCCGCATCCAAGGGGTCAGTAGGAACGTTGACGCCCTTGAACATGGCGGGTTCCACATCAGACATGCCCAAGGTAGGCACGGCCGTGCGGGTGGACGGGCAGCCGCTGAAAGCCTGGCCGGAACCCGTGGTGCAGGCCTTCACTTCGGCGAAGGGACGGGCCGTTCCGAAGTACACGGGGAACACGCCTTGGGCGGAACCACCCGCGTCGCTCTTGAAGAAGGCGACATCGGTGCCGGCAGCCAGACCCAGCTTGGGTGCGGGCAGCTTGCAAGTCACAGCCCAGAAATTGTTCAAAGTCTTGAAGCCACCAGCGGCGTCATAGGTGGCGTTGTAGACGGTGGCCGAGCTGTTGGCGAAGCCGCCGCACACATCGTTCAGCACCACGCTGCCCAGGGCGGCGCGCACAGCGGAAGCGCCGCTCATGTAGATACGCACGGTGTTCGGTGCATCCACATCGATGGGAGCAGCGAAAGCGGAAGACGCGGCCACAGCGGCGGCGGCGAGGGCGATGGAACGGATTTTCATGATCAACCTTGTTCAATGAAGGCGCAGGCAACCACCGCCAGGCAAAAGCCTGGCGATGCAGCAACTTGCGAAATTAGTACGCGGAGAAAAGCGCTATCAAGGCGGCATCAAGCCGCCGAGAAGGCTCAGGCTTCGTTGCGGCGACGCGCCACAAAGCCAACGGCGAGCAAGCCAGCGATCAGCAGGGCGTAGCTGCTTGGTTCCGGCACCGCGGCCACAGCAGCCAAGGTGTAGTCCAGAACGGGACCGTTGGCGCCGTTCACAAAGGTCCACTTGCCAGTCTTCTGGGCATTGGCAAAAGGATCCACATTCACCAGAGCCAACTGGTTGGTGCCGGAGCGGGTAATCATGTCAAACGACGCGGAAGCACCGATGGCATTAGAGTTGGAGAAGGCGGCCGTGCCATTGAAGTACTCACCAATCTTCTTGCCAAAGTAGGCATTGCCCGAGCCTTCGGACAACTTGTTGACACTGGAGCCGTTCGCTGCATAGTTGGGAGCAACGCCGGACACGCCATGGGTGCCCGTGGCATTGACCGCCCCGATGAAGGTACCGGTCGTTCCGGCCTGGACTGCAAATGAGAACAGTTGATTCGTCCAGTCAGCGACCAGGCTTTCATCACCGTTCTTGATGGTCGTCAACAACTTCACCTTACCGGCAGCAGAGCCACCGAACAAGACTTGAGCAGTGACGTTCCAGACCATTTGGCTGGCATCGGCCTGAGCCACGAACGAAGTCCAGTTGGCATCACCAGCCAGGCTGAAGCTCTTGGTGAAACCGGCGTCCGCGCCATCAGCAGTCGCCTTGAAGGCATTGAGGGAAAGACCCAAGTCCTTGGTGTAGGAGATGTTGCGCGAGGCGTCAAACACGGTGAAATACAACTCGCCATCTTGCTGGCTGGACTTGTCGCCTTGAATGGCAGCGAATGCCGGAACAGCGGCCAACAGAGCTGCCGCGGCAGCAATTTTCTTGATCATCAACATGATGCTTAACTCCGAATGGTTGCTTGAGAGAAAACTCAAAAGGACAGGTGCCGACCAAGGCGTTTGAAGGCCTTTTGGCTGATCGGCGCCGCCTAAGGAGCAACCACTGGCGAAGCGCTCAATGTCTGGAACTGTTCGTCAGTTCCACAAGGGGAGCGTTGCGGCGGCCACTTTCGGGCGGGGCAGGTGGAAGAGCCCACCTGCACAAGGGAAAAGAGCTGAAGACCGAATGCGTTGTGCATCGACTCCGGAATATTGTCAGAACTACGTGAAAAAATTCACCTTGCACACCGCGCCGAATAGTCCGATTGACCCATGTCGGCCGGCAAATTTCAGGGACATTGCGGGCAAACCCTGAGACCTTTTCGGCCTATCGACTCAGGCCCCGTCGCGTCCGCCGTCCGTGCTGGAGCGCCCGAGCAAATTCATCGACATGGCTCGGGCCACTGCCTGCGCACGATTGGCCGCGCCGAGCTTGCGCAGAATTTTCTGCACATGGTTTTTCACCGTCAGGGCGCTGATGCTGAGCTGCTCGCCGATCTGCTGATTGCTCATGCCCTCGCGCAGCCAGGACAGGATCTCGCGCTCGCGCTCGGTGATGGCATTGCCCTGCGCCTGGCGCACGCCCACCGTGCGCGGGGCTTCGCTGATGTCGCGCTCCACCGTTTGCACGCGCAGCCAGGTGCCGTGCAGATAAGGCATGAGCAACTCCATCATCAGGCGCTGCTGCGGGCCGCTGATGCGGGCCTGGCTAGAGAACACGAAAAAGCTCTCGATCTCGGTGGGGCGCTGCGGCCGCGCCACCCCGTGCACCAGCAACTCGGCAAAGCCAGCTTCCAGCAAGGCCTGCCGAATCGGGGCCAGGGCTTGCCCTTCCAGGCTTTGCACCGCCACGGCCAAAGGCTTGCCGCGCTGGTCGATCCAGCGTCCCTGCAGTTGCTGCATCAGCGCACCACGACCATCGGCCAGACATTCCAGCACATCAGCGCCGACGGCAACACTGTTGAAGGCCTCAAACGCCACCTCACGGCGCTGGCGCACATAGGCGCCACATACTGCGAGTTGATGCGGCAACAAGGCCTGCAGATGGCTTTGGCTCCAGACAAAGAACTGGTAGCGCCGGCGCACGTCCAGCGCGGCTTCAACGGCGCGCACCATGGCCTCGACCTGGTCCGCATTGACGGGTTCGACAATGCCGCGCGGCAAGGCTTGACCCCCATGGCTCAAAGCCTCCTTGATCATCTCGCCCAAGGGCCGCGTCAGTTCCACCTGAGTTGCTGCGCCCAGCAATCCGCCAGGCTCTCCCGGTTCGGGCAAAGCATGCATAGAGCTTGTACCTTTTTATTTTGTGTGCCGCTTGTGGCGGATTCCGTTGCACCCGAAACATCAGGCAAGGGCGGGGCAGCGGCGTTCAAGTCAGTATTCGATGGGTCTTACTCCTCAAGCGACCCAGAAAAATAACGCTCAAGCAGATTCAGACCCGAGCCGCAGAATATGTGCGACATGTGACCAGTGTTTGAAGATGTGCAAAGACCGTAGGCCGTTCGGACTACAGCACCACAAGCCGGCGGACATGCCGTTCCGGCGCCACGGCTTTGTCACGCCAGTTTCACCCGCCCCCACTAGCCTGCGGCGCATGTCTAAGCTCAACACACCACGCCGGCGCGCCACGGCTCTCGCCGTACTCGCCCTTCTCGGCACCGATATGCTGCGCGCCGCCACCCCGGACGACAGCCTCTACACCAGCAAACAATGGTGGCTGAGCAGCCGCGACAGCAGCGCCAACGCCGGCTTGGCCAACTTCCCCAAGGCCTGGGATTTGAATAAGGGCAGCCCTGTGTCGGGCGCTGCACCCGTCATCGCCGTGCTCGACACCGGCGTGCGTGACCACCCCGATCTGCGCGCCAATCTCATCCTGCCCGGCTACAACTTCATCAGCAAGGCCGAATACGCCAACAACGGCGGCGTCGGCCGCAACAACGATCCCACCGACACCGGCGACGCGCTGACCCAGGCCGAGAAGGACGCCAATCTGGCACTGTGGGACGGCTGCCCCGTGCAAGCCAGCCCCAGCTGGCACGGCACCTTGGTGGCGGGCCAACTCGGCGCCGTCACCAACAACGGCAAGGGCGTGGCGGGCATCAACTGGAATGCGCAGATCCTGCCGGTGCGGGTGTCGGGCAAATGTGGGGCTGCGGTGCAAGATATGGTGGACGGCATGCGCTGGGCGGCCGGCCTGCCCGTCAGCGGCGTGCCGCTCAACACCCATCCGGCCAAGATTCTCGTGATCGGCTTCGCCGGTATGGCCAGCTGCGACACAGCAGATCCCAACCCCGAGGTAGCCCGCGCGGCCAAGCTCTATCAAGATGCCATTGCTGAGTTGCGCGCCAGGAATGTGCTGATCGTGGCGGCCGCCGGCAATACCCGCGGCGCCGTGGGCCGCCCGGCCAATTGCGCCGGCGTCCTCGGCGTGACTGCCGTCAACCGCCAAGGCTTCAAAGCCACCTACGCCAATATGGGCCCGCAGCTGGCCTTGGCGGCCACCGGTGGCGATGCCAACTACAAGCGCACTTGCGATGACCTCGCCGGCATCCCCGATGAGGGCATCTTCTCCACCAGCGGCCCCGCCGCCGCCGCCTCACCGACGGGCGAAGACTACGCCGCGGGCACCGGCACTAGCTTCGCCGCGCCGCAAGTGGCCGGCGTGGCCTCCTTGATGTGGGCCGCCAACCCAGCACTGACCCTGGCCCAGGTGGAAGCTGGCTTGAAGATCAGCGCCCGCCCCCATGTGGCCGCCGCCGCTTTGGGTGCGTGCAGCAGCGCCAGCAACGCCCAGCGCTGCAGTTGCACGACCAGCACCTGCGGCAGTGGTTTGCTGGACGCCGAAGAGGCGCTGCGCTTTGCCGCTGCGCCCAGCAGTTATGCGCCGCCCAGCCGCAGCCCGGTCAGCCTGAGCAGTGCGGCCTTGGATCAGTGCGGCATCAAACAAGGCACAGCGCCGGTGGACCCAACACCAGCTCCTACGCCGACGCCGACGCCTACTCCGACTCCGACTCCGACACCGACCCCAACGCCAGCACCAACTCCCACGCCAGCACCTGAGCCCGCCCCCAGTGGCGGCGGTGGTGGCGCGGCAGCGCCCTTCTGGGTCTTGGGTGTTGCAGCCGCCGCAGCGCTCTTGCGCCGCCGTGAAGTGGGCAGCCAGGACGAAAATTTGACGCAACGCAAATAGGCGAACGATTCACCTTTCATCGTCACGCCAGCTTCATAAATCATAGGCATACTGCAAAGCATTCGAGGCGACAAACCGGCTGCAGATTGGGCAGATCACTGGAACCCGTCACCAGCGCCAAGAATCCGTCTCCTGCATAGGTGTCCGGATGTCAAAAGGGCTACGACCATTGGGTTGTGGCCTTTTTGCTTTGTGGGGCCGCATGCAACATTGAACAATGCTGGCAGGTAAAGAAAGTTGAAACAGCGCCCGTACAGGGCCTGCGGCGCATAGCTGAACGCTCAGGCATGCGATGCTTCGCAGCCTCGACCCATAGCCAACATCACGCCAGCTCTTTCGCTGCCCTGCCCGCCCATGTTCCGCAAGCCAAAACTCGTCCCCGCCAACGAATCGCGCTGCCCACTCGCCCTGAGCTTTGCCCTGAGCTGCCTGGCCAGCTTGCCCAGCCAAGCCCAGGAAGCGCCGGCCGCGCCCAGCACAGCGGCCAGCGGGCCACAGCAGCAACAAGCTGCCAAAAAAACTGCCCCCAAGGCCGAGGCCAGCCAGGCCACGACACCGGCTCAGCTGGACCGGGTCGAGGTCAGCGGCCGCGCCTCCGATGAAGCGCAGCGGCGCAGCGCCACCGCCGCCAAGATCATCATCGGCCGCGAAGAAATCGAACGCTTTGGCGATAACTCGCTGGGCGAGGTGCTCAAACGCCTGCCGGGCGTCAGCACCGGCGGGCGGCCCGGGCGCGGTGGCGAGATTCGCATGCGCGGCATGGGCGGCGGCTATACGCAGATCCTGGTCAATGGCGAGCGTATGGCACCGGGCTTTTCACTGGACCAATTGCCGCCCGATCAGGTCGAGCGGATCGAGATCCTGCGCGCACCCTCGGCCGAGTTCGGCGCCCGCGCCGTCGCCGGCACCATCAATGTGGTCTTGCGTGAAGCCTTGCAAAAGCGCCTGAACGACTGGCGCGTGGGCCTGAGCGAAGAAAACGGCCTGTGGTCGCCCAGCCTGGGCTGGACGCGCAATGACAAGCTGGACGAGAACGGCGGCGCCTACAACCTGAGCCTGAACACCCAGCAAGTCAAGCGCAGCGACGCGCTGGACAGCCGGGCGCTAACCCACAACTTGGACGGCAGTGGCGACAGCCTGCTGAACAGCCACAGCCAGACGGAGGACGAGCGCCGCAGCCTAAACCTGAGCCTGCGCCTGCAGTGGAAGCTGGCCGAGGGTGATTCGCTGAGCGTTCAGCCTTTTGTGGTGGCTTCGCGCGGCAGCAATAGCAGCCTGATCACGCAGACCCGTAGCAGCCCCACGCCCGGCGACTTTGATCAGGCCCAGAGCACCGGCGATAGCAAATTCAATATGCTGCGCGTCAACTCGCAGTGGCAGCACCGCTTTGATGCCGACACCCGCTTGGAGCTGCGCGGCGGCATCGGCCTGGCCCGCAATGACAGCCATACGCTGAGGCAGGAATACCGCCAGTCCGCCTTGAGCCGCAGCCAGGACGACACCGTCAGCAGCGAAGACAAGTCCTGGAGCCTGAACGGCAAATACTCGCACACGCTGGAAAACGAACACAGCTTGGTGGGCGGCCTGGAAGGCGAAGGCACCCAGCGCCAGCAGAACCGCGTCTGCCTGCAAAACGGACAGTCCTGCCGCAATCTGCTGGACTTCGGCGACGACCTTGACGCCGCCACCCAGCGCATTGCGCTCTACGCCCAAGACGAATGGAGCGTGGGCAAGCAATGGGCCTTTTACGCCGGCCTGCGCGGCGAGACCATCGCCACCCGCAGCACCGCCGCCAACTATGCGGTGAACAACCGCGCCACGGTCTGGACCCCGCTCTTGCACGGGGTTTGGAAAATGCTCGACCAAGACGGCAAACCCAGCCGCGATCAGATCCGCGCCAGCCTGACCCGCAGCTACCGCAGCCCCAATCTGCAAGATCTGATCGCCCAGCCCACCATCAACTCGCAATACCCCTGCCCCGACGCTCAGCCTTGCGGCCCCAACGCCGCCAACTACCCCGACCGCAGCGGCAACCCCAACCTCAAACCCGAGCTGGCAACCGGCATTGACATCGCCTTCGAGAGCTATTTGAGCAAGGGCGGCGTGCTTAGCGCCAATCTGTTCTACCGCCGCATCAGCGATCTGATGCGCACCGTCACCAGCCTGGAAACTGTCAGCTGGGCCGGCGTGCCGCGCTGGGTGGCACGGCCACAGAACATCGGCAATGCCAGCACGATGGGCCTGGAGTTGGAGGCCAAGTTCCGCCTGGACGAATTCCTGCCCGAGGCCTGGCCGGTGTCGGTGCGCAGCAATCTAAGCCTGTTCCGCTCCTCGGTGGATGGCATTCCCGGCCCCAACAATCGCCTGGACCAACAGCCCAAGGCCACCGCCAATCTGGGCGCCGACTACAAGCTGCGCAGCTTGCCGCTGTCGCTTGGTGCGGGGCTGAACTGGACGCCTTCAGTCACGGTGCAGCAAAGCTTGCTGACCGAGGTGCACAACTCCCGCAAGGTGGTGCTGGATGCGTTCGCGCTGTGGTCCGTCAATCTGAACACCCAGCTGCGCTTGTCGGCCAGCAATCTGAACCCCTTGAGCTATAGCAACGGCAGCGTCATCAGCACCACCGATCAAATCATCACCACCGACACCGGCGGGCGCAGCTTCACCCAATGGCAATTGCGCCTGGAGATGAAGGTCTGAGCCGCAAGAAGGTGACAGCCCCGCGCCGCTATGCGGACAAGCCGCATGGCTGGCTTGATCTAGCTCATTGACCTCTAGCCATGAATCGACATACTTCTGACTCCGGGCCCCACTCGGCCCGCCAACCAGGAGAGGAGTGTCATGGCTCAAAAAATGAAGGCCGCGGTCGTCCACGAATTTGGCGCGCCGTTGCAAATTGAAGAAGTGGACGTGCCCGAAGTGGCGGACGGCCAGGTTTTGGTCAAGGTGGTGGCCTCAGGCGTGTGCCACACCGACCTGCATGCGGCCAATGGCGACTGGCCGGTCAAGCCCAGCCTGCCCTTCATCCCCGGCCATGAGGGCGTGGGCTTTGTGGCCGCGCTGGGCCGCGGCGTCAAGCATGTGAAGGAAGGTGACCGGGTCGGCGTGCCTTGGTTGCACACCGCCTGCGGCCACTGCGAGCACTGCATCACCGGCTGGGAAACCTTGTGCGGCGAACAGCAGATGACCGGCTACACCGTCAACGGTGGCTATGCCGAATATGTTTTGGCCGACCCCAGCTATGTGGGCCGCCTGCCTGACAAGCTGGACTTCGACCCCGCTGCGCCCCTGCTCTGCGCCGGCGTCACCGTCTACAAGGGGCTCAAGGTGCTGGACTGCAAGCCCGGCGACTGGGTGGCCATCTCCGGCATCGGGGGTCTGGGCCATATGGCGGTGCAGTACGCGCAGGCCATGGGTTATCACGTCATCGCGGTGGACATTGCCGAGGACAAACTGGCCCTGGCGCGCGAGCTGGGCGCCGAGGTCTGCATCAATGCGTTGACGCAAGACCCGGTGGCTGAAGTGCAAAAACATGTGCGCGGCGCCCATGGCGTGCTGGTCACGGCCGTGTCCAATAGCGCCTTCAAGCAAGGCGTAGGCATGCTGCACAAGCGCGGCACCATGTCACTGGTGGGCCTGCCGCCGGGCGACTTTGCCTTGCCGATCTTTGATGTGGTGCTCAATGCCAAGACCATTCGCGGCTCCATCGTCGGCACCCGCAAGGACCTGGAAGAAGCCCTGGCCTTTGCCGCTGATGGCAAGATCCAAACCCACTACAGCAGCGACAAGCTGGAATCCATCAACAACATCTTCGACCAGATGAAGCAAGGCCATATCGATGGCCGGGTGGTGATGAAAATCTAAGCGCAGGCCGCAAAGCCAGCCCGCAACACCGGGCTGGCTTCTCGCCATCAAGCGTCCTTATGCCCCAGCAGCCGCGCGGGCAGAAATAGCAGGGCGCGCAGCAAGGCAAACACCGCCTCCACGCTGATGCCAATCAGGCGAAATGGCAAAGACAAGAGCCAAACCACCGGCCACAGCAGCAGCGCCAGCAAGGCCAGCGGCCAACAAAGCACGAACAGCAGCAACCACAACAAGAGCTTCACCGCAGACCTTTCGTCGAGATCGCGTTCGATCTCAAGTTTTGGGGTGAGCCCGGGCCCGCCCCGAACTCTGCACAGCACTCTAGATGGGGCGGCTCCAAGTTAAAAGCCGCCTGCGACCGACCGGCCCCTGACTCGATGAACTGCATATCGAGCGGAACCAGCAGGTCTCAAGCGGCTTAGGCGACTCCGCATCAGGCCCAAAGGCCTGATGCCTTGAGCGCTAGATCAGCGCGCGATCCAGGCCTCTTGCCAGTGGCTACCGATGCCCGGCTCAAACTGCGGCGTCGACGGCGCCCACTGCACGCAATAGCCGCTATTGGGCCAAGGACGGCATTCATAGACACGACCGTTCTTAGGCTGCAGAACCCGGGTGCCGGCCTTGTAGCTCTTCAGCCCATCCGGGAAGCGGTACTGGAAGTTGCCGCCCGCGGCGGGGTCGGCCACAAACATCAGATCAAAAGTCTTCTGAATCAAGACACCGCTGCCCTTGACCACGCCCTTGAGCACCAGCTGGTGATGGCCGGCCGCTGGCTTGTCGATGACGATGCGCAGGTTCTGGCCCGAGTTATTCAGCGAGGCCGTGGCCACACCCTTGGTCTGGCCGCCATGGTCGAAGACGCTGGCATTCAAGTCCACCTCACCCACCGCGGTGACGCCGAACTGCAAAGTTAGCTGCCCTCCCACAATGGTTTGCTGTGCAGCCAGGCCATTCACCAATAGATCGGCACCGGGCGGCGTCGCGGCCTTCTCGATCTGCACCTCCACACGGTTCAAGCCGCTGTCTTGGCGGGCGAAGACCTCGTTCTGGCCTTGCACCGGCGAGATCGTGCCGTCTGCCGCCAATTGGCCAGCACGCAGCAGGCTTTGCTGGGCGTTGACGCGGGTGGCCAGCAGATAGGGCCAGGTGTTGCGTTGGCCGTCAGCCTGATTGGCAATGGTCAAGCGCGTCTGCAGGTCGGCGCGCTCACCCTTGGCATCAAAGACGCGCGTGGCCACCTTGTCGCCCGGCTGCAAATCCACCGAGGGGTAGATGCTGCCGCGCACGGCCCACACCGAGGCCGGCGGGTTCGGGTTGCCGCCAACATCGGCAAACATCAGGTCCACCAGGTTGTAGAAGCTATTGGGCGTGTCGCCCACTTCCCAAACGCCCAACACCAGCTGATAGCCGGTACGCGCCGGCAACTGGCATTGATGCGTCACCAGCTTGGGCGGCTGGCGCATGCCACCGTCGGCCTGGCAGAAAGGCTGGGCTTCAAAGGAGGCGCGGCTCAGGCGCACATTGGGGTTCCAACCCGGCTTGGTGATGTAGTAGCGCCAGCCCTTGGTGACATGGTTGGCGGTGAAGGTCCAGCTGAAGCTCATCGGACCGGCGCTGACCGCGCGCTTGCTCCAGCGCGAAGCGGTCTGCTCGTCCAGGGGCGAGAACTGCACCAGCCCGGCACTGGCAATTTGGCCATCGGCCGGGCCGCGGTCGGGGTAGCCCGAGGGGGCCTCCAGGCTTTGCGGCTCCCACTGAATCGCGCCGCAAGCGCTATTGCCGCCGGAGCGGCACAGCGCATTGCGCGACTCCGGTGCGCTGATATAGCCATGTGCAAAAGCCTGAGCACTGAGCGCCAGTCCGGCGATCAGCGCCAGGATCTGGCGCTCTTTTTTGAGCATGAAATGCATGGTTGCCCCGCTGTAAATGAGGGCGCGATTATGGGGAAGGTACCCTCTTGTAACTTCCGTGTACTTTGACTTTTACACGCCGTTACTGCGGCGTTCGCAAAGAGAACAGCCGGCTTGAGACAGCAAAATTCGCCATCCTGACTCAAACAGCTATCCGATTGCCGGCGCTTGGGCCTGGCGCATCCGCAGCAGGAAGAACCGCCCGGCGGGCCTCAGGCGTAGCTCACCAGCCCCGGCACGCTGAGCAGCTCCAGATGCGCCACATTGTTGAAGCCCAGCAGCGCCATGCGTTTGGGCGTCAAGGCGAACTCGCTGACCGAGCCATTGCGGATGCGCAGATTCAGCTCGATGGCCGTCTGCGCATTCACGCCCAGCACCTGGCCGATGGCGGTGGAGATGGGCCCGCCGCTGGAGACGACCAACACCCGCAGATCCGGCCGGCTCAGCGCCTGCGCTTGCACATGGGCCAGGGTGGCGGCCACGCCGGCGGAGAACTCGGCATAACTCGGCATGCCCCGGGGCTCGCTGGCGCCATCCATCCAGGCTTGCAAGCCTTCACGCAGCAGGCGAAAGTGCTGGCGCGCGGCCTCGGCCGTCTGCGGCGCATGCAGCGCGCCAGGGTGTATGGCTTGGATCAGCGCGGCGCTGTCGTATTCATTCAACCCAGGCCAAACTTCCGCTGGCAGGTTCTGGCCCAGGCCCTCGGCAATGCCGGCCAGCGACTGCGCATGGCGCTTGAGTGAGCCGCGCAGCACCAGGTCAAACTGCTGGCCGCGTTCGCGCCAGTAAGTGCCCAAAGCCACGCATTGGCGCTGGCCCAGCTCACTGAGTTGATCGTAGTCCGCAGCCCCCAGCGAGGCCTGGCCGTGACGCACAAGATAGACATTGCCCATGGCGGCTATCATCGCCGCGGGCGGCGTGGGAGCCTGTCACGGCTGTGACCTGCAGAGGGAAATCTCGTCCAATGTGCGGGGAAGAGAGCGAGAGCATGGGCATGGGCGAAGACGTGCGCGGCCACCAAGGCCGGAACGAATGCAAGCTCGAGGCAAAGGCGAACGCAGGCTAGTCCCTGCAGGCCATCATGCTTCAGGCGATCAGCCGGTCCGGCCATCCAGACCTTGCAAGCTGCTGCGGCCCAGCGATGCAGCGGCCTCCAGCGAATCCAGGGCCAGATGTTTGAGCAGCTCATCGAGTTGCTGCTGCAACTCCGCCTGGCTGCGGCCTTGGCGGGTGGCCATGGCCGTGGGCGAGCTGCCGCGCGTCAGCCACAGCAGCAGCTGGGCTTGGATCGTGCTCAAGCTCAGTGCCCGCACCAGGGCTTGCAGCAAGCGCCAGTCATCGGTTTCGCGCAGCACGATCAGGCAATGGCCCTCGCCCACCAAATCGGCATCCACCCCATGCAAATCAAAGTTCAGGCGCCGACTGCCCTGCCCTTCGGCCGGCCCACGGCTGCGGCCAGCGCCGGGGCGCGCTTGGGGCAGCACGGTCAAGCCTTGGCCGGCACCACCGGCGCGGCTGCGCAGCAACTCGCGGTGCAGCCACAGCATCAGCTCCGGCGGCAAACGGCCGCGCTCGAAGTGCCCGCCACTGAAATAGTCGGCCATCAGGCTGCGGGCGCGCGCCGTGTGCCAGATGCAACGGCCGCTGTGCTCATGCACCAGCAAGCTGGCGTGGCCCAGCACGTCCACGCTGGGCAACGTCATGTTTGATGCAGTCCCCGAGGCATCCTCTGCCCCGGCACTAGCTGCGCCCTGCATCAGCAAGGCCAATCGCGGCAGCAGCTCCAGTGCGCGCATGGGCCGGCTCAGGCCATCCATCGCGCCGGCAGCCAGGGCCGCGTCGCGCTGCTCGGCGCTGCCATCCAGGCCCAGCATCAGCAAAGGCACGGCCGCCCAGCCGGGCCGGGCCAGCAACTGCCGCGCCCATTCACAGGCCTGGGCAAGATCGCTGCCCTGCGCCAACTCCAGCAAGATCACGGCCGGCCGCGGCCCCGCCGGCTCGGTGAGCCCAGCCACCGCCAGGCGCTGCACGTTGTAGCCCGACTCTTCCAACACCTCTTGCAGCACATGGGCGGCGCCCGGCTGTTCGGTCTTGACCACCAGCAGGACAAACGCCCCGGCGGGTCCATCGGTGTTGATCAAAGGGCTCATGAGGGAATCTCGCCAATCTCGGTAAAGCAGCATTTGCAATTTGGGTGAGAGAGTCTGAGCAAGGGCCGTGCCAAGTATTGACCTCACCCCGCCGCATCCCCTCTTCAAAATAGCACCAATTTGGTGAGCTTGCACCAAAGCGAGCCAGCCGGGAAGCCCGGCCGCCTGCGTCGAGCTGTGCGGCCAAACAGGGAGAAACCAAGGGTCAGGCCTTGCCCAGCGGATCACTTGCGCCAAATCCTCGCTTATCTGGTTATCGAATCCGCACATGAGGCCAAAGGTTAGCGCCAGCCTGGCCGATACTTCTGATGCTGACTCCGCAGCGCCCTTGTCCTCACTGAAACAAAGCATGGATCGTTTGGTCGAGCATGTGGTGGCTTGGCATAACCGCCATCCGCTCGCAAAGAAAATCACTATCTACGACGTCCACACCATGGGCGTTGTGGCTTTGCCATTTCTGCGCAGTGCGCATCAGTCGGGCGGCGGCGGCGCTGGCGGGGAGGCGATTGAGCCGACCATGGGCGACGCGCCACTCGGCGGCCTGGGAGAGAGCACCCTCGACGCCCACGCCAACACCACCGCCCAGCACCTCGATGCCCTGGCCGACCAGGAGGAGCCACCCGCGCATGCCCTGGCCCGCATGGGCTGGCGCCAGCGTTTGGCGCAAGTGCTGGGCGCTTTGGCCTTCTGGAAACATCAAGGCAAGCGCAAGGCCGCCAGCAGCTGGCCCGCCTTCAGCGAGAAATTCATCCCGATTGCCCCGCGCAAGATTGCGGCGTTTGCGCAAAGCCAGGGCTTTTTGAACCCACCCGGTGATGCCAGCTGGCCGCAGCGGGTGGTACCCATCGACGAGGCCATGCTGGCCAAGCACAACGGCGCCTGGCCCTTCGAGCTTTATTTGCTGACCGCCGCCATCGACGCCGGCAACTCGCGCACCCGCGTGCTGATCGGCATGGGCCGCAAGCCGCAAATCCTGGGCGCACGCTGCGGCAGCCGCCGCCGACTCGCCTTTGCGGCCATGGTGGTGCTGGGCCTGCTGGCCGTCGTGGTGGCCCTGCTGATGCCCCATGGCAAATCGGGCGAGCATGCCGTAGATGCCGCTTCGGCAGCATCGGCCCCCGCCTCGGCTGCGGCTTCATCATCCAGCGCGGCCACCGCGACAGCTGCCGCGAGCGCGGCCGAGTCCGCCGCTGCGGCCAGTGCAGCAGCGGCAGCGCTAGAAGCGGCATCGGCGGCTTCGGCTGCATCGACATCCGCTTCGGCCGCCGGCGCAAATTTGAGCGACACCCTCGGCGCCGCGGGCGACCCGGCATCAACGCCGGCGAGTGCCAACGCCAGTGCAAGCGCCAGCGCCAGCGCCGCTTCGGCGGCTCCGGGCGACAAGGAAGAACAGCCCGATATCCGCCCCCAACTGGTCAAGCCACTCCCCAAACGGACTCCGTTTGCAGCGGGCAGCGAAGGCGCCAGCAAGGCGGACGGTCAAAAGCCGGGCAGCGACACGCAGAAGTCAGGCCCAAGCCCAGAGAAGGCCAAAGCGGGCGAAGGCAAGGGGGACGTCCCTGCCAAATCGGACAAAGCGGACAAGGCGGACAAATCCGACAAAGCGGAAAAAGCGAACAAGGCAGGCAAGGCCACCGACGAGAAAACCACCCAGCCCCTGGTGGAAAAGCTCGGCCCCTTGGACGGCCTGGAGTCCGGCGGCACGATTCATTCGGCCGTCAAGTCCAAGACCGGCAAGTCGGGCGAGGCCGTCCCGGTGGTCGCCCTGGTTGGCCCGGTGGCGCCCAGCAAGGCCGAGGCCGAGGCCATGCTGGCCCGCATGCTGACCTTCATCAAGCCTCTGCATCCAGACGGCCTGAACACCAGCGTGGTGCAAACGCCGCAAGGCTGGCGCGCCGCCGTCTGGCCTTTTGACAGCCGCCAGGAAGCCCAGCTGATCAACGCCACGCTGGTCGCGCGCGGCATGAAGACCAAGGCAGTGGACTTTTAAGTCGCCATCCCCATCAGGCCGGCCCGTGCTTGCTTGCACGGGCTCGCCCCGATTGAAGCGCAAGGCGCATCCTCAGGAGCGGTAGTCGGCGTTGATGGTCACGTAGTCGTGGCTCAAGTCGCAAGTCCACACGGTGGCGCTGGCTGCGCCGCGGTTCAGATTCACCCGCACGCTGATTTCGCTTTGCTTCATCACGCGTTGGCCGTCTTCCTCGCGGTAGTCGGGGTGGCGGCCGCCGGCGCGCACCACATGCACATCGTCCAGATGCAGGTCGATCAGGGTCTGGTCCAGATCATCAATGCCGGCGTAACCCACCGCCGCCAGAATGCGGCCCAGATTTGGGTCGCTGGCGAAGAAGGCGGTCTTGACCAGCGGTGAGTGGGCAATCGCATAAGCGGCCAGCTTGCACTCAGCTTCATTGCGACCACCGTCGATCTGCACGGTGATGAATTTGGTGGCGCCCTCGCCGTCGCGCACGATGGCTTGCGCCAGGCGCTGCGAGACCTCGATCAAGGCCGCGCGCAAGACCTGACCCTCCGCGCTGCTCAGCGATTCGATGCGGGCGTGCTTGGCCTGATGGGTGGCGATCAGCACGAAGGAGTCATTCGTCGAGGTATCGCCGTCGATGGTGATGCGGTTGAATGAGGCGTCAGCGGCTTCGGTCACCAGCGCCTGCAGCAGCGCCGGGTTGATATTGGCATCGGTCGCCACATAGCCCAGCATGGTGGCCATATTCGGGCGAATCATGCCGGCGCCCTTGCTGATGCCGGTGAGCGTCACCGTCACGCCACCAATCTGCACCTGGGTGGAGGCGGCCTTGGGGATGGTGTCGGTGGTCATGATGCCCAGCGCGGCTTCGTCCCAGGCGTCCGGGCGCAGCGCGGCGATGGCTGCGGGCAGGCCCTTGATGATGCGATCCACCGGCAGGGTTTCCATGATCACGCCGGTCGAGAAGGGCAAGACCTGCTGCGGCTGGATGTTCAGCAAAGCGGCCAGCGCTTCGCAGCTTTGATGGGCGCGGGCCAGGCCGTCGGCGCCGGTGCCGGCATTGGCATTGCCGGTGTTGACGAGGATGGCGCGAACCGCAGCGCCGGCCGCCAGATGCTCACGGCAGATCTGCACCGGCGCGGCGCAGAAGCGATTCTTGGTGAACACGCCCGCCACGCTGGCGCCTTCATCCAGCACGATCACGCTCAGATCACGGCGGTCCGCCTTGCGGATGCCGGCCTGGGTGATACCGAGGCGAACACCGGGAACCGGGTGCAGGGAAGCGGGATCGGGGGCGCTGAGATTGACGGGCATGGTGGGGGCCTTGAAACAGGACAAATGAGATGCCGGATTGTAAGTTGGCATAGGGCCGCAGCCATCGTCATAGCGCTTCATGGCAAAGCGTCAGCCCGCATCCAAGCGCTTGATAGCTTCTTGATGCCATCAGGCCAAAGCTTGGCGAGGTCTTGAGTCACACCGTCCTAAATTGAAGTCCTCGAAACAAGCGGCGCGCCTTCAACACTGTGCTGCGCGCCACCGATATGAGACCTGTTGCCATCCTCCAGCACGAAGCCAATCAAGGCCCCGGCTATCTGGCCGAGTTCCTGCACCAGCAAGGTATCCCCTGCGAGACCTTTCGGGCCGATAAAGAACAGCCCCTGCCGCACCGTGCCGATGAGTTCAGCGGTTTGGTCGTGCTGGGCAGCAACCACAGCGTCAATGACGAACAGCCCTGGATCGCCCACGAGCAAGCCCTGGTGCAAGACGCCGTGGCTCGCGACCTGCCCGTGCTGGGCCATTGCTTCGGTGCCCAGTTGCTGGCCAAGAGTTGCGGCGCGCGCGTCACCCGCAATGCCTGGCCCAATATCGGCTGGAGCAAGCTGTGGGTGACACCGGACGCCCGCGCCTTGTTCGGCGGCCGCGCCCAGACCACGGTCTTCAACTGGCACTACGACACCTTCGAGATCCCGCCAGGTGCCCGCCGCAGCCTTTTTGGCACCCACTGCATCAACAAAGGATTCACCATGGGCAAGCATGTCGCGCTGCAATGCCATCTGGAAGTGACCGAAGAGAGCGTGCGCGCCTGGTGCCATGAGTCCAAGCATGAGTTGGAACATGTGCAAAAGAGCCCGGCCGTGCAAAGCGAGGCGGAGATCCTGCGTGATCTGCAGTCCCGCACCGATGAGCTGCACCGCATGGCACGCAGCGTTTATCACCAATGGACTTTGGGCCTGCGACGGACGAGTGTGGTGCGGGCGAAGTTGTATTGGTAAACCTTGGAAGTGCGCCTGGCAGCCCGTACGAATACGCAGATTTTCCAGGCTGATTCGCTGAGAGAATGCTCTGTAGAAATGCCGACCTGAAGGGTCGGATTGAGCCTCATGCCCATATGCCAGCACGTCAAAGCAAGTGGACTCGCTAGGCTCGACTTCTCGACGCCAATAAGGGCCCAGTAAATGACTGATGACAGGCCTATCAAGCCTCGCCGCTGGATTCGCCCTCTCGCCGCCTATGTGTTTGCCTGCTCGGCATGGATGCCGCTTTCGAGTTACGCCCAAGACGTATCCATGACTGCTCGCACCAGCGGGCAGTCCGACAACTTCATCAAATTCCACCCAGGTAATGTGGCCGCACCGGGCTTGAGTTTCGAGGTCATGCAGGCGGTGCAGCGAATCGACCCGACGCTGAAGTTCGTGGGCCAGGAAGTCCTGCGACCGCTCAGGCGCGTGGAAGCGGAACTGGTGGCGGGCAAGCTTGACGTCTTCTTCGGCCTGGTGCGTAACCCGGAGCGTGCCGCCAAGTACCTGGTGCTGTCCCCGCCTTTGTACAGGCAGTTCACCCAGTTGGCGGTGCGCAGCGAAGACCCGATCAATATCAAAACATTCGACGAGATCCGCCAATTGGGGAGCGCCGGCATCGTCGGCGTGCCCAGGGGCTCCGCCTATGTCACCCATCTCAAAGGCCTGGGCGGCCTGACTGTTGATGACGGTGTCGCCTCGGTCAGCAGCACGCTTCAGAAACTCATCGCCGGACGCGTTCGATTTGTCTATTACGGCGACGCGGTCCTGCGCAAGTACATTCAGGAAGATGGCCTAGAGGGCAAGGTCCGGCTGCTGCCGGCCCGCTTTTATGGCGAGGATGTCTGTGTCGTGGTCTCAAAAACCGCGGACCCGCAACTCGTCTTACGCATAGAACGCGCCCTCGAACGCTTGCGTTCCAGCGGCGAACTGGCTGCGATCCAGGACAAGTACGACGTACGGACATTACCAAGCAATAGAAACTGAGCGGGGCCATTTCAAACCCGCCCAACGATCGCAATATCGCGACTCAGGCCATCAAGCGGTATCCCACCGCCGTCTCCGTCAACAAATGCTTGGGCGCCGCCGGCACCGCTTCCAGCTTCTGGCGCAGATTGCCCATGTAAACGCGCAGATAGTGGTTGTCATCCACATGCGATGGCCCCCACACCGCCTTGAGCAGCTGCCGGTGCGTCAGCACTTTTCCGGCGTTAGCAATGAGGTGCGTTAACAAGCGGTACTCAATCGGGGTCAGATGCACGGCATCGCCCGCACGCAACACACGCCTGGCGGACAGATCCACCTCCACGTCACCGAAGCGGAACACTGTCTGCGCCGGCTCGTCTGCATGGCCTCCCATGCGTCCGGCTTGTTGGCTGCGGCGCAGGGCCACGCGCACCCGCGCCATCAGCTCGCCCACGCCGAAGGGCTTGGTCAAGTAGTCATCGGCGCCAGCATCCAGCGCAGCAATCTTGTCGGCCTCGTTCGTGCGGGCGGAAAGTACGATGACCGGCACCCCGGACCAGGCACGCAAATCCTTCAGATAGTTGATGCCATCATCATCCGGCAGGCCCAGGTCCAGAATCACCAACTCGGGCCGGCGCGTGCCGGCGTCCACCAGGCCTTGGCGCACGGTCTCGCATTCATGCACCAGCCAGCCTTCGGCCTCCAGGGCCATGCGCACAAAGCGGCGGATGCTGGGCTCGTCCTCAACAATCAGGGCAACGGGTTGCGGTTCACTCATGATCTTCGACGTCTTCTTCCAAAAGCGGCATGGCCGGGGCTTGGCCTAGGGGCAGCAGCATCACAAAAGCGGCACCCTGCGGCTGGGCGGACTCGGCCCAGATGCGGCCGCCATGCGCTTCCACAATCGCGCGGCAAATGGCCAGGCCTAAGCCCACGCCGGGGGTGCTGGATTCGCGCTCACCACGGCTGAACTTGGCAAACAACTGTTCCTCACGGCCGACGGGCAGGCCAGGGCCATCATCACTCACACTCAAACGCAGCGCGTCCTGACCCTGCAAGGCGCCCGGCGCCAAGCGGGCGGCCACGGCGATGCAGCTGCCTGGCGGCGTGTACTTGAGCGCGTTTTCCAGCAGATTGCACAGCACCCGCTCCATCAAGGTGGCATCCAGATTCAGCAGGGGCAGGCCAGCGGGAATGTCCACTTGCAATTGGTGATCCTGCATCAGCCTTTGCAGGGCTTGCAGGGAAGAACCCACCACCTCATCCACCGGCTGCCACTGCAGGTTCAGGCGCACGGCGCCGCTTTGCAGGCGGGCCATGTCCAGCAGATTGCTGACCATGGCGCTGATGCGCTGTGACTGTTGCAAGAGGCCGCCGGCCAGTTCGCGAGCAGCGGGCGGCATGTCGGCCATGCTGTCCAGGGTTTGGGCCAGGCCGTAGACCACGGCCAGCGGCGTGCGCAAATCATGCGACAGCGCCGACAGCAAGGAGTTGCGCAAGCGCTCGGACTCAATCTGCACCAGGGCTTGCTGGGCCACCTCCACATAGTGCACCCGCTCCAGCGCCTGACCGATGATGCGGGCCGAGGTTTCCAGCTGCGCACGCAGCTCAGGCTGCATCAGGCTGCGGCTGGAGCGCGGGCGCAGCGCCAGCACACCACGCACCCGCATGGGCGCGGCCAGGGGCAGATAGAACCAGGCGCTGCCGGCCAGGGTGTCGGTGCTCAAGCCCGCAGCCTGCTTGTGCTCCAGGGCCCAGCGGGCGGTGCCGGCGTCGGGCTGCTCGGCCAGGGGCAAGGCCTGCTGACGCGGCGAGGGCTGCAATTGCTCATCGAGGTCCAAGACAAACAGCAAGGCCTCGCCCATCACCTCTTGGGCCAGGGCGGACTCGGCCACCTGCAGCACCTGCTCGGACTGCAGGGCGCCGGCCAGATCGCTGGTCAGCTCGAACAGGGCGCGCGAGCGCCCTTCCCGCTCGGCCGCCACCTGGGCCTGGTAGCGCAGGCCGGCGGTCAGCTGGCCGGTGATCAAACCCACCGCCAACATCACCGCAAAGGTGAGCAGGTACTGCACATCGCTGACGGCAAAACTCAGCTGCGGCGCGACGAAAAAGAAGTCAAACAAACCCACGCTCAAAAAGCTGGCCGCCACCGCCGGGCCACGGCCCAGTTTGAGCGCCACACCTACCACCGTCAGCAAGAACAGCATGACGATATTGGACTGATCGAACGCCAGGCGCAGCGGCCAGCTGATCAGCGTCGTCAGGCAACAAGCCGCCAGCGTCAGGCCGTAGCGGCGGGCGCTGCGCTGCCAGTGTTCATTGGAAGCCTGGACGGCGCTGTCACTGCCGGTGAATGCTTCACGGCGCTGCGTGGCTGCGGGCGTGGAGGCGGCGCAAATCAGGTCCAACTCCGGCGCTTCGGCGGCAATTTCCTGCTGCAGATCGCGCCGGCCGGTGAGCCTGGCCAGCAGGCCGCGCTCAGCACTGCGGCCCAGCACCAGCTTGGACAAATTGTGTTCGCGCGCATGGCGAATCAGGGCCGGCGCCAGGGCTTGCGCCGACAGCACCGCCGTGCTGGCACCCAACTCATGCGCCAGGCGCAGCACCCGCAAAATGCGTTCGCGCTGCGCATCCGGCAGGCGCTGCAGGGCCGGGGTTTCCACATACACCGCCTGCCAGCTGACATTGAGCTGCTGGGCCAGCTGCGCGGCATTGCGCACCACGCTCTCGGCAGCCGGCGTGGTGCCCACGGCGCAGAGGATTGCGGCCTCGGTCTTCCAGACCTGGGCGATGCGCTCATTGCTGCGCCAGGCTTGCACATCGTCTTCCACCCGGTCAGCGGTGCGGCGCAGGGCCAGCTCCCGCAAGGCCATCAGATTGCCTTTGCGGAAAAAATTGTGCGCGGCGCGCTGGGCCTGCGCACCCATATAGACCTTGCCAGCGGCCAGTCGTGCCAGCAACTCATCCGCTGGCGTGTCCACCATCACCACTTCGTCGGCGCGATCGAAAAAGGTGTCGGGCAAGGTCTCCTGCACCCGCACGCCGGTGATGCCGCCCACCACATCGTTGAGGCTTTCCAGATGCTGGACGTTGAGCGTGGAGTAGACATGGATGCCGTGGGCCAGCAGCTCCTCCACGTCCTGCCAGCGCTTGGGGTGGCGAGAGCCGGGCACATTGGCATGCGCCAGCTCGTCGATCAGGATGAGCGCAGGCCTGCGTGCTAACGCCGCATCCAGGTCGAACTCAGGCAAGGCCTTGCCGCGGTACTCGATGCTTTTCAGCGGCAGCTGGGGCAGGCCTTCCAGCATGGCCATGGTTTCGCTGCGGCCATGTGTCACCACCACGCCGGCCAGCACCTCCTGCCCTTCGGCCTGCAGCTTGCGCGCCGCCTGCAGCATGGCAAATGTTTTGCCCACCCCGGCCGAGGAGCCAAAGTAGATGCGCAGCTTGCCCCGCGCCTCGCTTTGCTGGGCTTGCGTGATTTGGGCAAGCAAGGCGTCGGGGTCAGGTCTTGCGTCAGTCATAGGAGGATCAAAAACCATTCATCATTAGCCGGCATTGACTCTCGGGCCGAGCGCCGGGCCGCCCCAAGCCGGCCCGCGTAGGCGATGTATTTGCCGGCCGATCCGGCAGACATCGCCGTCCCCTCGGGGGACCGGCCAAGGTACTCCTTGGACGAGGGGCTCACGTTCTACAGCCAACCGGCGCGGCGGAAGCGCCACCACAGGCCGACGCAGACCGTGGCGATCAGGCCCAAGGCCATCGGGTAGCCAAACAGCCACTTCAGCTCCGGCATGTGCTCAAAATTCATGCCCCAGATGCCGGCAAACGCGGTGGCGGCAGCAAAAATGCCGGCCCAGGCAGCCAGGCGTTTGGTGACGTTGCTGTCTTCAATCGCCACCATGGACAGATTGGCCTGGATGGCGGTGGCCAAGGTGTCGCGCACCGATTCGATGGCGGCCTCGATGCGAGCCAAATGGTCGGCCACGTCGCGGAAATACTCGCCCGTGCGGGCGCACAGCGGTGGGATGCGCCCGCCGTGCAACTTGGACAGCATCTCCAGCATCGGCGCCACCGCCCGGCGCAAAAGCATCAGGCGGCGCTTGAGTTCGTACAAGCGCTTGATATTGTCCAGCTGGGCACCGCGCACAAAAATGCTTTGCTCGATCTCCTCCAGCTCCGACCCCAGCAAGTCCACGATGGGGAAGTAGCGATCCACCACCGCGTCCATCAAGGCATAGAGCACAAAGCTGGGGCCGTGGGCCAGCAGTTCGGGCTCGCGCTCGCAGCGCTCGCGCACGCCCAGGAAGTGCAGCTTGCTTTCACGCCGCACCGAGAGCACATAGTTGTGGCCGCAGAAGACGCAGACCTCACCCAGGCTCAGATCGCCACCCACCCAGTCCACCAGATGCATGACGGCAAACAAGTCCTGCCCGTACTCTTCGACCTTGGGTCGTTGATGGCCGTTGTGCGCGTCTTCAACCGCCAGTGGGTGGAGATTGAAGAGGCGGCGCCAGGGCTCCAGCTCGGCCGCTTCGGGGTCGCGCAAGGCCACCCAGATGAAGCAGTCGGGCTGCTCCAGATAGGTCGCCAACTCCTCCGGGCGAGTGGGCGAGAGGTCGGCAAGCTTCTGACCCGCTTGATAGGCTGTGCAATTGATCAGCATGCTGGCATTGTCACTTGCTCATACGGGAGGCATCGCGTCGCTCGGGCGCTTAGAAAGCCTTGGCGACGCTCAGCACCAAGCCCGTTCCACCAACGCGCTTGGCGTCCTGACCGGCAGCATTGCCGACTTGGTAGAACTCCTTCTTGGCATTCGTGCCGACGACGGCAGCTGTCCAGTTCAGACCCAAGATTTCCTTGGCGATGGAGACCTTGGCGTCGGTGTAAGACAGATCCCCGTAATTGCGCACCTTCAGGTAGCCGACATGAGTGCCCAAAGTGACGCCCTGCCCCAGATCGAAGTTGTAGTTCAGGTCCAGATAGGCGCTGCCTTTGCTGCTGCCGTTCGCGCCCAAGCTGCTGAAGTAGGCGTAGCCGGCGGTGTCGCTATTGAGGCCAAAGTAGTCGGTGGCGGCGACAGAGAGCTTGGCGCTGAAAGCGCCATAGCTCAAGCCCAAATACAGATCCAGGTTGTCGTACTTCTTGTCGCTGGCCACACCGGGCGCGCTGTTCAGCCGGGCACCGGGGTAGACGTAGGCCAGGGCGCCGAGGTCCAGGGTCAGGTCTTGCCCAGCCACTTGGCCGGCGTTGAATTTGAAGCCGCCGTAAACATCGGTCTCCATCCCGGCGCCGTTGTTATAGCTATTGCCCGAAACATTGGAGGCCCACACGCCGGCGTAAGCGCCGCTGCTGTGGGCATAGTCAAAGCCGCCTTGCACAGCGGGCAGCATCCAGCTCTGGCTAATGCCGCGGAAGCGGTAGTCGCTGTTCAGGCTCAGATTGCCGCTCAGGGTGTGCTCGGGCGTGGCAGCTGGCGCCGTGGCTTGGGCAGAGGCTGTGGCATTCAGCAATGTCAGGGTGGCCAGGGCGAACAGGGCGTTCAGGGAAAGACTCTTGTTTTTCATAGGAATGGAACAGCGTGATTCAAAAAATTGCACGAGGCATTGGGGTCAAACAAACAACCAAACAAATAAAAGACGATGAGACCCCTCCCGTCCAGGAACTCTCTGTTTTCTTTCCTGAGAGCTTTTCCTCCGGTCTCATCGGGCGGCCCCGAGGCCTAGGCCCCCTGGCCGCCGAAAACGAGGCGCGCCGCTCAGGCTCAGCCGGCCGAGGCAGCGGAGGCAGCTGCGGGCGCAGCCGGCACAGCCTTGACCGCACGCGGTGCCGCAACATCCAGCGCCAGATTGAGCTTGAGCACATTGACGCGCGGCTCACCCAAGACGGCCAGATCACGCGCCACGGTGTTGGCGGCAATCAAGCGCTCCACTTCCTTGAGGGAAAGCTGCCGCTCGCGTGCCACACGGGACGCTTGGTAGCGGGCCGCGGCCATGGTGATTTCGGGGTCCAGGCCGCTGCCGGAGGCCGTCACCAAGTCAGCGGGAATGGGCTGCTTGTTGTCCGGGTCGGCGGCGCGCAAGGCCTCCACACGGCCCTTCACCGCATCTCCCAGAGCCGGATTGAGCGGGCCTTGGTTGCTGCCGGACGAGCCGGCGGCGTTTTGGCTCATCGGGCCCGTGGCCGAGGGGCGGCCCCAGAAATAGTCGGGCGAAGTGAAGTTCTGTCCGATCAGGGCCGAACCCACGACCTTGCCATCACGCTCAATCAAAGAGCCTTCGGCTTGCGCAGGGAACAAAGCCTTGGAAACGCTGGTGACCACCATGGGATAGAGCAGGCCGGTCACGGCACTTAGCAGCACAAAGCTGGCGACAGCGGGGCGCAAGAGATTTTTCATGATGAGGGAGTCCTTAAACCAAGTGGGCAGCGACCAAAATCAGGTCGATCACCTTGATGCCGATGAAGGGCACGATCAGCCCGCCCAGGCCATAGATCAGCAAATTGCGGCGCAGCAGCGAGGCCGCACCAATGGCGCGATAGGCCACGCCCTTCAACGCCAGCGGGATCAGGGCGATGATGATCAAAGCGTTGAAGACCACGGCCGACAGAATCGCCGAGCTAGGGCTGTGCAAGCCCATCACATTCAGCGCGCCCAGCTGCGGGTAGACGCCCACAAACATGGCCGGGATGATGGCGAAGTACTTGGCCACATCGTTGGCGATGGAGAAGGTGGTCAGCGAGCCACGGGTCATCAAAAGCTGCTTGCCGGTCTCGACGATCTCCAGCAGCTTGGTGGGGTTGGAGTCCAGGTCCACCATATTGCCGGCCTCTTTGGCGGCCTGCGTGCCGGTGTTCATGGCCACCGCCACATCGGCTTGCGCCAGGGCGGGCGCGTCATTGGTGCCGTCGCCAGTCATGGCGACCAGGCGGCCCTCGGCCTGGTAGTCGCGGATCAGCTTCAACTTGGCTTCGGGCGTGGCTTCGGCCAAGAAGTCGTCCACACCGGCTTCCGCAGCGATGGCGGCTGCGGTGAGCTTGTTGTCACCGGTGATCATCACCGTCTTGATGCCCATGCGGCGCAGTTCGGCGAAGCGCTCTTTGATGCCGCCCTTGACGATGTCTTTGAGCTCCACCACGCCCAGAACGCGATTGCCTTCGGCGACCACCAGCGGCGTACTGCCACGGCGCGCCACTTCGTCCACAGCGGCTTGCACTTCCTGAGCCACTTTGCCGCCCAGCAATTCCACATGACGGCGGATCGCATCGCCCGCACCCTTGCGGATGCTGCGGACGGGCGAGAGCACATCACCGAAATCCACCCCACTCATGCGCGTCTGGGCGGTGAAAGGCACGAAGTGGGCCTGCAGGGCGGAGAGCTCACGCTCGCGGATGCCATGCTTGGTTTTGGCCAGCACGACGATGCTGCGGCCTTCGGGTGTCTCGTCGGCCAGCGAGGCCAGCTGGGCCGCGTCGGCCAACTGGGCTTCAGTCACGCCGGGGGCGGGAATGAAGCTGCTGGCTTGGCGGTTGCCTAGGGTGATGGTTCCGGTTTTGTCCAGCATCAGCACGTCCACGTCGCCGGCGGCTTCCACCGCACGGCCGGAGGTGGCGATCACATTGGCCGCCATCATGCGACTCATGCCGGCCACGCCGATGGCTGACAACAGACCGCCGATGGTGGTGGGGATCAGGCAGACCAGCAAGGCAACCAGGGCGGTGATGGACACGACCGTGCCCGCGCCTGCGGCTTCCACGCTGAACATAGAGAACGGCAGCAAGGTCACCGTGACAACCAAGAACACCAAGGTCAGCGCCACCAGCAAAATCGTCAAGGCGATCTCATTAGGCGTCTTCTGGCGCTTGGCGCCTTCCACCATGGCGATCATGCGGTCCAGGAAGGACTCGCCGGGGTTGACACTCACCCGCACCACCAGCCAGTCGGACAGCACGCGGGTGCCGCCGGTGACGGAGGAAAAGTCGCCAC
The DNA here is from genome assembly GCF_038419725.1 of Roseateles sp. PN1. Lineage (NCBI taxonomy): Bacteria > Pseudomonadati > Pseudomonadota > Betaproteobacteria > Burkholderiales > Sphaerotilaceae > Roseateles > Roseateles sp. PN1. The sequence continues at coordinate 37,528 of NZ_JBCARA010000018.1, forward strand.
CGGACTCGCGGATCACCGGGGCCGATTCACCGGTGATGGCGCTCTCGTCCACCGAGGCCACGCCCTCGATCACTTCGCCGTCCAGCGGGATCAGGTCGCCGGCTTCCACCAACACCACATGGCCTTTGCGCAGTTCGTCAGACTGAGCAGGTAACCATTTAGATCCATGCTTTGGCTGCTCCAACTTCTTGGCCCAAGTCTTGGTCTTGAGGCCACGCAACGAGGCAGCTTGGGCCTTGGAGCGGCCTTCGGCCAGGGCCTCGGCGAAGTTGGCGAACAGCACGGTGAACCACAGCCACAGCGCAATGCTGAGCATGAAGCCCGAGCCCTCGCTGCCGGCCACGGCTCGGTTGCTGAGGCTCCATACCCACAGCCCCGTGCACAGCAGGCTGCCGACGTAGACCACAAACATCACCGGGTTGCGCCACTGCGCACTGGGACTGAGTTTGACGAAGCTCTGTACCAGAGCGGGCTTGATCAGCGCCGGGTCCAGCAGAGACAAATGTTGTTCTTGCGTATTGCTAGTTTGCGTAGTCATGATCAGACCTCAGGCAGTCCACAGCATCAGATGCTCAACAATGGGACCCAAGGCAAGCGAGGGGACGTAGTTCAAGAGGCCGACCAGCAGCACCACACCGACAAGCAGGCCGACAAACAAGGGGCCATGCGTGGGCAAGGTGCCGGCACCCACCGGGATGCGCTTCTTGGCGCCCAAGCTGCCGGCAATGGCCAGCACCGGCACGATGACGCCGAAGCGCCCCAGCCACATGACGATGCCAAGCAAGGTGTTGTAGAAGGGCGTATTGGCCGACAGACCGGCGAAGGCCGAGCCGTTGTTATTGCCGGCCGAGGTCAGCGCATACAGAATTTCCGAGAAGCCATGGGCGCCGGGGTTGGCCACACCGGCCTTGCCGGCTGCCGCGACCACAGCGATCGCCGTGCCGATCAGCACCACCATGGGTGTGACCAAGATGGCGATGGACACCATCTTCATCTCATAGCTCTCGACCTTTTTGCCCAGGTATTCGGGCGTGCGGCCAATCATCAAGCCGGCAATGAAGACAGCCAGCATGGCGAAGATCAACATGCCGTAAAGGCCGGTGCCCACACCACCGAACACCACCTCGCCCAGCTGCATCATCACCAGCGGCACCATGCCGCCCAGCGGGGTCATGGAGTCATGCATGGCGTTGACCGCACCGCAGGAAGCGCCGGTGGTCACCACCACGAACAAAGAGGTGGCATTGATGCCGAAGCGGGTCTCCTTGCCTTCCATATTGCCGCCGGCCTGGGCTTCGCTCATCTGCTGGTCCACGCCCAGGGCATTCAGGCTGGGGTTGCCAGCTTGCTCCGCGCTGGTCGCTGCGATCACGCCGACGATGAACATCAAGCACATGGCGGCCAGAATCGTCACACCCTGGCGGCTATCACCCACCATCTGGCCGAAGCTGAAGCACAGCGCCGCCGGGATCAGGAAGATGGCCAATATCTGCGCCAGATTGGACAGCGGCGTGGGGTTCTCAAAAGGATGAGCCGAGTTGGCATTGAAGAAGCCGCCGCCGTTGGTACCCAGCAGCTTGATCGCTTCTTGAGAGGCGACCGGGCCCATGGCCAGCTGCTGCGTCGCGCTCGTCGCGTCTTCGGTCAAGACCTGACCCTTTTCGTCCTTCAGCGGCTGGCCATCGGCGCCCAGCTTGGGCGCTTGGTAGGCATTCAGCTCCAGCGTTGTCGCGTCCTTGTAGGCGTCAAAGTTCTGAATCACGCCCTGGCTAACAAAGAACAGCGCGAACAGCAGCGACAGCGGCAGCAAGATCCACAGCGTGATGCGGGTAAGGTCGGCCCAGAAGTTGCCGATGCTCTGGCTGCTCTTGGCCGCAAAGCCGCGGATCAGCGCGAACACCACGGCGATGCCGGTGGCAGCGGAGACGAAGTTCTGCACCGTCAGCGCCAGCATCTGGGTCAGATAGCTCATGGTGGACTCGCCGCCATAGCCCTGCCAGTTGGTGTTGGTGACAAAACTGATGGCGGTGTTGAAAGCCGAATCCGGCGTCACCGCGCCAAAGCCTTGCGGATTCAGCGGCAACACATCTTGAAAACGCTGCAAGCCATAGGCCGCCAGCACGCCAATGAAATTGAACAGCAGCAGGCCCAGGGCATAGCGCTTCCAGTGCATGCCCTCCTCGGCCTTGACGCCCGCCAGCTTGTAAAAGGCCGACTCGACGGCCTGCATCCAGCGCGGCAAGCGCCCTTGCGCCACGGCCGTCAGCCAGCGTGACAGCGGCCAGGCGGCTGCCAACAGCAAGCCCATGTACAGGGCCAAATTGATCCATCCCAAGGCGTTCATCTCAGAACTCCTCGGCACGCAGCAAGGCGTAGACCAGATAGACAAACAAGCCGGCTGCGGCCAGGCCACTCAAGAGGTAGAGCGCGCTCATGACTTGGCTCCCTCACCGTGGCGATCACCGAGGCGATCGCCCAAAACCGCCAGGCCCAACATCAGGGCAAAGAGCGCGGCGCTCACTGCCAAATAAATCCAATCCATTGCATGCTCACGAAATGTTGAGATGCAGGAAGCTTAAAAATCGGCGCCTCAGATTGCTGTAGAAGCTGGCCGGGCCGGTATCAAGATTTCATAAAGACCGCCTTAAAAAGACAAAAGGCCCGCCTCTTGCGAAGCGGGCCCTGGCAGGCGCGGAAAACTGAAGGGACTCAGCTCAATGCAGCGCAGGCAACTGGCGCACGGCCTTGACGGCGCCCTCACCCATGGCGGCGCCAAAGCGCTTGGCCAGGCGCTCGGCCACGTTGTCGCGCGGGGTGTAGTCCACCACCTCTTCGGCCTTGACGACCTCGCGGGCGACGAAGTCGAGGTTGCCGAAATGGTCGGCCAGGCCCAGCTTGACGGCTTGCTCACCGTTCCAGAACAGGCCCGAGAAGGTTTCAGGCGTCTCTTGCAGGCGCTTGCCGCGGCCCTCACGCACCACAGCGATGAACTGCTGGTGGATCTGGTCCAGCATGGCCTGGGCATAGGCTTGCTGTTTGGGGCTGACGGGCGCGAAGGGATCGAGCATGCCCTTGTTCTCGCCGGCCGTCATCAAACGACGCTCGACGCCCAGTTTGCCCATCAAACCGGTGAAGCCAAAACCGTCCATCAAGACGCCGATGGAGCCAACGATGGAAGCCTTGTCGACAAAAATTTCATCGGCACCGGCGGCGATGTAATAGGCGCCCGAAGCGCACATCTCTTCCACCACGGCATAGACCTTTTTGCCGTGCTTGGCCTTCAGGCGCTTGATCTCGTCGTAGACGATGCCGGCTTGCACCGGGCTGCCGCCGGGAGAGTTGATGCGCAGCACCACGGCTTGCGAACCCTGATCCTCAAACGCCGACTTCAGCGCCGCCACGATTTGCTCCGCGCTGGCTTCGCTGTCGGCCGCAATCTCACCCCGCACTTCCACCAAGGCGGTATGCGGCGCGCTATTGGCCGGCGAATGGTGATGCTGCTGCCAGAACAAGGCCCAGGCCAGGAACGCCAGCAAAGCCAGCCAGCACAGGCGGGTGAAGGTGCGCCAGCGGCGCTCGCTGCGCCGGTCTTGCAAGTAGTCTTTGGCGAACTGGGCCAGCATGGGCTCATAGCCGGCGAGCTTAGGCTCGGGCGGCGTCAGGCGGGGCTCAGGCGACACCAAGGGGTCCTGCATCGGAGGGGGTAAATCGTCGTTTGAACTCATGGCGGTGGCTGTATTTCTTTTCTCAATCAGTCTTCGAAAGCAGGCTTGGTGTCGCGGGAAGGATACCAATAGACGCGTCCCTCACGCTCCTGCACTTCAATCTTGGTCAGGCCGATGCGGCCGCACATGCCGCTGACGCAGCGGCCAGTCAGCGGGTCATACACCGCGCCGTGGATGGAGCACATGATGTACTGCTTGTCGCGGTCGAGGAATTCGCCCTCTTGCCAATCCATCTCGGTGGGCACATGGGCGCAGCGGTTCAGATAGGCCACCACCTGGCCGTCAAAGCGCAGCGCAAAGGCGCGCGCCGGCTCGCGGTACTGCAGCACGTCAAAACCATGGGCCTTGCCACGCTCTTGCAGGTCTTCGGAGGCGCACAGAGGCAGGCCAGGCGTTTGTTGTTCTTCTTGCATATTCTCAGAAATCACGGTCGTTCACTGGCGGCCGATTGAAACCTACCCCCGCCTTACCGCCAACGCGGTCTCCCATTGGCTTGTGCTGGGCGCAAGGGCGCGCGGCATCAAGCATTACGAAGCAACCACTCATGCAGATCGGGCACAGAATGAGCCACATGCCGAGGATTGAGGTCGGCAAAGGTTTCGTAATCATGGGCGCCGTAGCTCACGCCCACGCTGGCGGCGCCGGCATTGAGGGCCATTTGCAGATCATGGGTGGTGTCCCCAATCATCAAGGTGCGCTCGGGTTCCACGCCGAACTCGCGCATCAATTCCAGCAACATGGTCGGGTCGGGCTTGCCGGCGGTCTCATCCGCAGTGCGGCTGCCGTCGAACATGCCTTTGAGCTCAACCGCGTGCAAGGCTTCATCCAGGCCGCGGCGGCTTTTGCCGGTGGCCACGGTCAGCCAGTGATGGCGCGCCTTCAGCGCCGCCAGCATCTCCAGCGTGCCTTGGAACAAAACCACCTCATGCTGAGCCGCAAAGTAGTGATGGCGGTAACGCTGGCCCAACTCGGGGTAGCGCTCGCGCGCCAAACCCGGCACCGCATGCGCCAAGGCCTCGGCCAAGCCCATGCCGATGACATAGCTGGCGGCCTCGTCGCTGGGCCGTGGTTCACCCACGTCGACGGCGGCCGCCTGGATGCTGCGGGTGATCAGGGCGGTGGAGTCAAAAAGGGTGCCATCCCAGTCGAAGGCGATCAGATCAAATTGCTGCGGGCGCATGAGGTTATTGAGAGCTAAGGCTTAAGTCGGCAACCAGCTTGGCACATTCGGGCGGCAGAGGCGCCAGCAACTCAATCTCGGCATTGCTGCCGGGATGGATAAAACGCAGGCGTTTGGCATGCAAGAACATGCGATCGAAACGCAGCGCGCCGCGCGCGATGGCCCGGTTGGCTTCAAAGTCACCGTATTTGGGGTCGCCCACGATGGAATGGCCGGCATGCGCCAAATGCACACGAATCTGGTGGGTGCGGCCAGTCTTGATGGTCACGTCCAGCAAGCTGGCGCCCTGCAGCCGTTCGGCCACCTTGACCAAGCTGATCGAGCGCTTGGCTTGGTCGGCCTGCGGGTCGTGCGAGTTTTCCACCGCCCTGACCCAGCGCTCACCATCGCTGCCGGTGAACTTGAGCAAGGCCACGTCGATGACTTTCTTGTTCTCGGCCCAGTCGCCCCAGACCAGGGCGGCGTAGGTCTTGCCCGTTTCACGCTCGCGGAACTGTTCTTGCAAGGCCACCAGAGCGCTGCGCTTTTTAGCGATCAGCAGCAAGCCTGAAGTTTCCTTGTCCAGGCGGTGCACCAATTCCAGGAACTTGGCCTCGGGCCGCGCCTGGCGCAGTTGCTCAATCACGCCAAAGCTGACACCCGAGCCGCCGTGGACGGCCACGCCCGCGGGCTTGTTGACAGCCAGCAGATGATCGTCTTCAAACAAGACGGGGAATTCGCGCGCCGGCACAAACTCGCGCGGCGCCTCGACCCGCTCGGGCAGGCGCACGGGCGGTATGCGCACATCATCACCCAACTCCAACCGCGTGTCGGCCTGAGCGCGGCCCTTGTTGACCCGCACCTCGCCGGCCCGGATGACGCGGTAGACATGGGTCTTGGGCACGCCCTTGAGTTCGCGAAGCAAGAAGTTATCCAAGCGCTGCCCGGCCGAGCCTTCGTCGATCACCACATGCCGCACGACCGGAGAAGGTGCGGGCACGGGCGCCGCTGTGGGCTTTGCCGCAGCCTTTGCGGCTGGCGCTCGCGCCGGAACCGGCGCAGCAGCAGCAGCGGGACGCGCGGCGCGGGCGCCCTGCGGACGTACTGAAGTTGGTGCCCGCTCACTGCGCTTGGCCGCCTGGCCGGGGAAAACTACCGCAGGTTTGCCAGGCTTTGTGCGGGTTTTTGCGGCGGAAGGCGCTTTGGCTTTCGCCCTTATAATGTTGCTCACCACGTAACCGCCGTAAGTATTTGATTTTTCTGATTTTACCCGCCGCGGGGTATCGCCCGGCGACGACGGCAAAGGCAGATGCAAACGGTGAGCAGGTGGTAGCCGGGGTGAACGATGGGTTTGCCTGGGCAAGAAAAAATAGGCGATGCAACGCACGGCTCTTGGCAAAGGGCCCTGTCCCCAAGTGACAGGGCGGTTGCCGGGGTTGCGCGGCAGAGCGATGTAGAACGAACCACACCGGGCAGCTTCGCTTGTGAAGCTGCCAGGTATAGACAAGGTATTCAAAAGGCATGAGGCTGGTGGATCCATGATCCCTACTGCCCTCGTGTCTGCTGCCCCCAGTCCTCGCTGATGTTTCCCTTCACTCCCCTCATCACCCCCCACCGCACCTGTGTGCAGCCCCGGCCAGACGCCGGCGAGGCTGCGACACGCGGCCGTGGCCGGGCCGTGTTGCGTTCCGGGCCTTTCTGGGCCCCCGCAGCACGTTCATGGGAGCGGGCAGCAGCGCCGCCTGACGAGCCGCACGCGCCAACGCTGACCACCTGATTCGTCGTCGAACCACTGTTCGATAGCGCATCCACGGTCAGTCCAGGGCGATTCCTTCCTCGGTTCCTCCACATTGCCCGTGCATCTGGTGTTGCCGCCAGGGTTTTTGAGCCCGGCGGTGACGTGATGCTGCGTGCCATCTCGACTTCAATCACGAGTGGCGCGCGAGGAGTGATGTCAATGAAACGCATGCTGATCAATGCGACGCAGCCGGAAGAGCGGCGCCTCGCAATCGTTGATGGCCAAAAGCTGCTGGACTTCGAGACCGAAATCGAAGGCCGCGAACAGCGCAAAGGCAATATCTACAAAGCCGTCGTGACCCGCGTCGAGCCTTCGCTCGAAGCCTGTTTCGTCGACTACGGCGAAGACCGCCACGGCTTCCTGCCCTTCAAGGAAATCGCCCGCCAATACTTCCGCGAAGGCGTGGACGTGCGCACCGCACGCGTGCAAGACGCGATCAAGGAAGGCCAGGAACTGCTGGTCCAGGTCGAAAAAGAAGAGCGTGGCAACAAGGGCGCAGCCCTGACCACCTTCGTCTCGCTGGCCGGCCGCTATCTGGTGCTGATGCCTAACAACCCCCGCGGTGGTGGCGTATCGCGCCGCATCGAGGGCGAAGACCGTGAAGAGCTGAAGGAAAACCTCGACCAGCTCGAGTACCCCAAGGGCATGAGCTTGATCGCTCGCACCGCAGGCATCGGCCGCTCCGCCGCCGAACTGCAGTGGGACTTGAACTACATGCTCAAGCTCTGGACCGCCATCGACGATGCGGCCAAGGGCGGCAAGGGTGCCTACCTGATCTATCAGGAATCCAGCCTGGTGATCCGCGCGATCCGTGACTACTTCACCGCCGATGTCGGTGAAATCCTGATCGACACCGACGACCTGTTCGAACAGGCGCACCAATTCATGAACCACGTGATGCCCGATCAAGGCCATCGCGTGAAGCGCTATCGCGACGACGCGCCGCTGTTCAGCCGTTTCCAGATCGAACACCAGATCGAAACCGCCTTCAGCCGCACGGTCAACCTGCCCTCGGGCGGTGCCATCGTGATCGACCACACCGAAGCCCTGGTTTCGGTGGACGTCAACTCGGCCCGCGCCACCCGTGGCGGCGACATCGAGGAAACCGCCACCCGCACCAATCTGGAAGCCGCCGACGAAATCGCGCGCCAGATGCGTCTGCGCGACCTAGGCGGCCTGATCGTGGTCGACTTCATCGACATGGAAGAGTCGAAGAACCGCCGCGAAGTCGAGCAACGCCTGCGCGACGCGCTGCGCCAAGACCGCGCCCGCGTGCAGTTCGCTTCCATCAGCAAGTTCGGCTTGCTGGAGCTGAGCCGCCAGCGCCTGCGCCCTTCTTTGAGCGAAGGCAATCACATCACCTGCCCGCGTTGCAACGGCACCGGCCACATCCGCGACACCGAGTCCTCGGCGCTGCAGATCCTGCGCATGGTTCAGGAAGAGTCCATGAAGGACAACACCGCCGCCGTGCACGTGCAAGTGCCGGTGGAAGTGACTTCTTTCCTGCTGAATGAAAAGCGCACCGAGATCACCAAGATCGAGTTGAAGCAGCGCGTCACCGTGCTGCTGGTGCCCAATAAGCATCTGGAAACGCCCAACTACAAGCTGGAGCGCCTGCGCCACGACGACCCCCGTCTGGAAAACCTGCAAGCCAGCTACACCATGATCGAAGAGCAGCAAGACGAGGTGGGCATCACCCGTCGCAGCGACTCGGACAAGGGCCGCAGCAAGCAAGAGCCGGTGATCAAGGGCATCCTGCCCGAGTTGCCCGCCCCCATGCCGACGCCGGCAGCCCCCAAGGCCGCACCTGCTGCAGCAGCAGCAGCCGCTGCACCGGTGGCCGCACCCGCCGCTGGCGGTGGCTTCTTCGGCTGGATCAAGAACCTGTTCGGCGCCCCCGCACCGGCCCCGGTGGAAGCACCGGCCACGCCCGCCAAGCCCGCCAATGGCGAGCGCAGCAAGCGCGAAGGTGGCCGTGATGGCGCCCGCGAAGGCCGTGGTGGACGCGAGGGTCGTGAAGGTCGCGAAGGCCGTGGCCGTAACGGCGAGCGCACTGAGCGTGGCGGCGACCGCAACGCCAAGCGTGAAGGCAGCCGTGGTGACGCCAACAAGCCGCAAGAAGCACGCGGTGAGCGTCCGGAAGGCCAGCAGCGCCCCGAGCGCGCTGAACGTGGCGAGCGTGGTGACCGTGGTGGTGACCGCAACGGCCGCCGTGGCGAGCGCAACGAGCGCGGCAATGAAGCCAAGCCCGAAGGCCTGAACGCCAATAGCGAGCAGCAGCAACAGCAGCGCCCCGAGCGCGGCAACAACGAGCGTGGCGAGGCCGGTGGCCGCCGCCCGCGCGGTGAGCGTCCGCCGCGTGCCGAGCGCAGCGAAGAGCAAATCGCCGCTGCCAACCTGGCCAGCCAGTCGGGTCAAGAGCCGAACGCCTTCGTTGACAGCCAGGCACCTGCCTTCGGCAACGATGGCATTGCCAACGCTGACAGCGAAGCCAGCAGCGAAGAGCGTCAAGGCCGTGGCCGCCGCCGTCGTCGCAACGGTGGTGCCCGTGAAGATGGCCGCCCTGTCGAGGCTGGTGATGCTGGTGCCGATACGCAGCCCGCAGCTGTCGAAGGCGAGGCTAACGCCACCGCCGAAGGTAGCAACGAGGCCGGCGACGAGTCGCAACAGCAGCAAGCCGCTAACGGTGAAAACCGTGGTCGTGGCCGCAACCGTGGCCGTGAACGTGGTCCCCGCGCCGAGCGTGGTGAGCGCAACGGCAACGGCGAGGCCGGCGAGCAAGTCGCCATGGCAACCGAAGCTGCCGAGCAAGCGCCTGCCGCACTGAGCGCCCAGGTCGAGCCGGTGCAAGCCGCCCCCGCAGCCGCTAGCGCAGCAGTTGCTGAGCCGGTGGCAGCTGCCGCTGAAGTGGCAGTGGCTGCGGTTGCAGCGCCCGCCCCAGTAGCAGCACCCGCAGCACCTGCAGCAGCGCCTGTCGCAGCCGCAGCGCCGCAAGTCCCGGCCTTCAAGCTGGCGATTGACGAGCTGCAAGCGGTGGCCGCGGCCAGCGGTCTGCAATGGGTCAACTCGGATGCCGACAAGATCCGCGCCGTGCAAGAAGCCATCGCCGCCGAACCCAAGCCGGTCCACGTGCCCCGCGAGCCTAAGCCCGTGGTGAGCATCGAAGAAGGCCCGCTGGTCTTGGTCGAGACCCGCAAGGATCTGGGCCAGGTCAAGCTGCCCTTCGAGGTTTAAAGGCTCAAAGCTTTTGACTGAACGCTGAGGGCCACACCTGGCCCCAGCCCCAACGCCGCCCGGCTCAACAGCTCGGGCGGCGTTTCTCATTCGGGCCAAGCCAGCAGCCCACCCACAGCTGAACTTGGCCGCCCTGTACGACACGCCACCCCACCATGAACACCACATCCATCCAGGCAGCAGCGGCACCCAAGATGCCGCCGCAAATCCCCTACATCATCGGCAACGAAGGATGCGAGCGCTTCAGCTTCTACGGCATGCGCAACATCCTCACCATGTTCCTGATGACCAGCTTGCTGCTGTCCATCCCCGAGGAATTGCGCAAGGGCGAGGCCAAAGATGTCTTTCACACCTTTGTGATCGGCGTCTACTTCTTCCCCTTGCTGGGCGGCTGGTTGGCCGACCGTTTTTTCGGCAAGTACAACACCATCCTTTGGCTCAGCCTGGTGTACTGCGCCGGCCACGCCTGCTTGGCGATTTTTGAAAACAATCTGCGCGGCTTCTACTTTGGCCTCTTCCTGATCGCCCTGGGCTCGGGCGGCATCAAGCCGCTGATCAGCTCATTCGTCGGCGACCAGTTCGACAAAAGCAATCGCAGCCTGGCGCAGAAGGTATTCGACGGTTTCTACTGGATCATCAACTTCGGCAGCTTCTTCGCTTCGCTGCTGATGCCCATCTTCTTGGCCGAGTTTGGCCCCAGCGTGGCCTTCGGCATTCCGGGCGTGTTCATGTTCATCGCCACGCTGATCTTCTGGTCGGGCCGCAAGAAGTATGTACATGTGGCACCCACTGCAGGCAAAGACCCCAATAGCTTCCTCAAGGTGGTGCGCACCGCCCTGCTCACGACTAAGCCCGGCGCCGGCCGCCCTGGCCTGCTGCTGGCCCTCAGCGGCGTGGCCCTGGCCATTGCCAGCCTGTGCTTCTACAAAGAAATCGGCATCGTGCCCGCCCTGTGCTCGGCCCTGGTGCTGATCATGGGTTTTGGTGGCGCCGGCGCCTGGGCGCAGCTGGACCGCGCCAGCACCAAGCATGGCGAACCCGCCGTGGCGGCCGTGCGCACCGTGCTGCGCCTGCTGGTGCTGTTCGCCCTGGTCACGCCCTTCTGGTCGCTGTTTGACCAAAAGGCCTCCACCTGGGTGCTGCAGGCAGACCAGATGGCCAAGCCCGAATGGTTCAAGTCCTCGATGATGCAAGCGCTCAACCCCTTGCTGGTGATGCTGCTGATTCCTTTCAACAACATGGTGCTGTACCCGCTGCTGCGCCGCATGGGCTTGCAGATCACTGCCTTGCGCCGCATGGCTGCCGGCATTGCTTTCTCCAGCATCGCCTTCTTGGTGGTGGGTGGCTTCCAGCTCTGGCTAGACGACGGCCACCGCGTCACCATCCTCTGGCAGATCCTGCCCTATGCCTTGCTGACCTTTGGCGAGGTGCTGGTCTCGGCCACCGGCCTGGAATTCGCCTACAGCCAGGCGCCGCTGGCCATGAAGGGCGTGATCACCAGCTTCTGGAACCTCTCGGTCACGGTCGGCAATCTGTGGGTGCTGCTGGCCAACTCCAGCGTCAAGGGCGCGGCAGTCACCAGCTATATCCAGAGCACCGGCACCAGCGTCACCGCCTTCCAGATGTTCTTCTTCGCCGGCTTTGCTTTGCTGGCTGCCCTGCTGTTTGGCCTCTATGCGCGCGGCTATGAGATGCAGGAGAACTACCGCAGTGCGACATGATGACGAGCGGCGCAGCTGAGGCAGGAGCGCGATCGCAAGGCAGGCCAGTCAATGGCCTGCGCTTGATTTCCTGCAGCTAGCAGCGCCGACGACACAACTCAGGCTAGGCGTTCGACCGCAGCCAGATAGCGCGCATTGCGCATCAGCTCATCCCAGGTCAGCGGCACGGTCTGCGGCAGCAGATCCAGGCGGCGTGATTCGCTGTCGGGCTCAGGGGTCCAGCGCCCATCGCGCTGGGCGGCATCCAGGCCCGCTAGCAACTCATCAATCGCCGCGCCGCCATCCACCGCCGACTGATTGCACAGCAGCACCAGGTCGCAGCCGGCCTGCAAAGCCGCCAAGGCCGCCTCGGTGTCGCCGATGGCGCGGCCTTCCAGCACGCGGGCGCCGGCCATGCCGAGGTCGTCGCTGAAGATGGCGCCGCCGAAGCCCAGCTTCTCACGCAAGATCTCTTGCAGCCAGCGGGCGCTGAAGCCGGCCGGGCGGCTGTCCACTTTCGGGTAGATCACATGCGCGGGCATCACGGCCGACAAGCTCAGGCTCAGCCACTCGAAGGGCTTTGCGTCTGCGGCCAAGATGGCCTTGAGGCTGCGCTTGTCCACCGGCACCGCCACATGGCTGTCAGCCTTGACGAAGCCATGGCCGGGGAAATGTTTGCCGCAGCTGCTCATGCCCGCCAGCAGCAGGCCTTGCATCAGGCTCTTGGCCAAGACGCTGACGACGCGCGGGTCGCTGTGGAAGGCGCGCTCACCAATCACGCTGGTGTTACCGATATCCAAATCCAGCACCGGGGTGAAGCTGAAATCAACGCCGCAGGCGCGCAGCTCGGCGGCCAGCACAAAACCGCTGGCCGTGGCGGCCTCGGTGGCGCGCATGGCGTCTTCCATCCACAACTCACCCAGCGCGCGCATGGCAGGCAGATGGGTAAAGCCATCGGTGCGGAAACGCTGCACGCGCCCGCCTTCGTGGTCCACCGCAATCAGGATGTCGGGGCGAATGGCCTTGATGCTGGAAGTCAGCGCCACCAATTGGGCGCGGCTCTCGAAATTGCGCGCAAACAGGATCAGGCCGCCGACCAAGGGGTGGCTCAGGCGCTTGGCCTCGGCCGCGCTCAGGCTCAGGCCTGCAACGTCGAGGACGACGGGGGCGTGGTGTTTGTCTTGCATATGCTGCTTCCCTACTCTTTGCTTTCGACCACCACAAAGGCGGCCGCATATTCGGTTTCGTCCGTCACGCTGACGTGAGCCTTCAGGCCCTTGGCTTCGAACCAGAGCGCTAACTCCCCATGCAAGCGGATTTCCGGCTTGCCGCTGGCGGCCTTGACGATCTCGCAATCGCGCCAATTCATGGGGCTGCGCATGCCCATACCAATGGCCTTGGAAAAAGCCTCTTTGGCGGAAAAGCGGGTGGCCAGATAGCTGATGCCGCGGGCGGCTACGCGCTCACTGCGTTCGCGGAATACCACCAGCTCATGCGGGCCCAGCACCTTTTCAGCAAAGCGCTCGCCGCGCCGGGCCAGGGTTTCGCGGATGCGGCGGATGTCGCAGATATCGGTGCCTATGCCGTAGATCATCGGTACTGCTCCTGCTCATGGCCTGACTCATCGCCTGTTTCCAAGGCAGGCCAACCCAGCACCTCGTTGCGGTGGCGCTGGCCATCGAGTTCAAACCAGGTCTCGCCCCAGAACTGCGCGCCCTCGCGGCGATAAAAGCGCAAGGCGCCCTCATTGCCTTCCCAGGCGCTCAGCCACAGCGCTCGCTGCGGCCATTGCTGGCGCACCTGCCGCAGCAAGCGCACGCCGAGGCCTCGGCCAACACAAGGCGGCGCGATGTAGAGCCGGTGCAGTTCCACCGCTTGCTCAACGCCCGCAGGCAGCAACGCAGGGCATTCGGCGCCAGCATCCAGCTGAGCCCAGCCTTGCAGCATCTCGCCGTCTTGCAGCAGCCAATGCGGGCTGAGGTCGATGGCGCGGCGCAGCGCCTGCTCATCGAATTCGCGCCGCAGATAGCCGGCAAAGGCCTCGCTGACGCCGTCGCTGGCGTAGCTGTCGAGCCAGACCCAGCGGGCCAAGGCCGCGATGCGGGCCGCGTCATCCGGGCGGGCTAGGCGCAGTTCAAGTGCCATGCGGCGCCTCCATTAAAGCGGCTGGTAGGCGCGCTGGATGCAGCGCTGGTATTCGCGCACGGTCTCGGTATAGCCCAGCTCCAGCGCATCAGCGATCAAGGCATGGCCGATGGAGACCTCTTGCACGCCGGGCACGGCACGCAAGAAGGCCGTGAGGTTGTCGCGATTCAAATCATGACCGGCATTCACGCCCAGGCCCACAGCCAGCGCAGCCTCGGCCGTGCGAGTGAAGCCCGCCAGCACTTCGGCTTCGCGCTCGGTACCAAAGGCACTGGCAAAGGTCTCGGTGTAAAGCTCGACCCGATCCGCTCCCAGCGCGGCCACAAAAGCCATGGCTTCGGGCTGCGGGTCCATGAACAAGCTCACGCGCACGCCCAAGGCTTTGGCCTCGGCCACCAAGGGCCGCAAGCGCTCCAGATCGGCAGGGAATTGCCAGCCGTGGTCGGAGGTGAACTGGTCTTCGCTATCGGGCACAAAAGTGACTTGATGGGGGCGCAGCTGACGCACAAAGTCCATCAGATTCTGGGTCGGGTTGCCCTCGATGTTGTACTCGGCCTGCGGCCAATCCCGGCTCAGCAAATCAGCGAGTTCATGCACATCGTTCGTGCGCACATGGCGGGCATCAGGGCGCGGGTGCACGGTGATGCCTTGCGCGCCGGCCAGCAAGCAGGCCTGGGCCGCCCGCAGCACGCTGGGAATGCCCAGATGCCGGGTGTTGCGCAGCAAGGCCACTTTGTTGACATTGACCGACAAGGCGCAGCGGCCAGCCGATGACGCATGGGAAGACTCAGGGGCGACCAAGGGGTTCATGGCTCTCTCTCAAAACGGCACAAAACTATTCGATGAGTTTTTGCACGTCCAGCATCACCTGCCGGGTGCGCAAAGGCTTTTGGCCCAGATGATAGTGAAGCAAAGCGCGCAGGGCCGAGCGCAGGGCCAGCAAGCAGCTGGCACAAGCGTGCTGCAAGGCCGCCATGCTGCCATGCAGAAGCGCCGCCTGCAGATGCACCAGGCTGCTTGCAGCAAAGCCCGCCGCATCGCCCGCATGCGGCAGCACACCGCCATCGGGCGTGAGCATGTAGAGGCGCTCGGGCGACAAAGGCGCTTGAGTGATGGTGGACAAGCTCAGGTCCGGCAGCAGCCCCAGCTCCTGCAGCAAGCGCAACTCAAAAGCGCGCAATGCCGTTTGCGAGGCCGCATCGTCATTGGCATGCAGCTCGGGAAGGGTCTGCGCGTAGGCGTCGAACAACTGGGGGTGCGGGTCTTGCCGGGCCAGCAGCTTAAGCAAAAGCTCGTTCAGGTAGTAGCCCGAGAACAGCGCGGCGCCAACCGGCAAGGTAGCGCCGCCCACCCATTCCGCGCCACGCAAGGTGACAACCTCAGCGGGAGAGCCATCGGCCGACTTGCCCGGTTTGGAGAGCGTGACCTGGATGCGCTGAAATGGCAGCAACACGGCGCGCAGCTGCGAGTAAGGGCGCTTGGCGCCTTTGGCCACCACGGCCAGGCGGCCCTGCTCGCGGGTGAAAAGGTCCAGCACCAGGCTGGTTTCGCTCCAGTCGTACTGGTGCAAAACAAAGGCCTGCTGGACCGCAGGCGGGCGCGCAGCGCGGACCATCAGGCCTGAATTGGGAACAAGGTGGGTCGAGGGCTTATTCGTAGCCGTAGCTGCGCAGATGCTCTTCGCTATCGGCCCAGCCGGAGCGCACTTTGACCCATAACTCCAAGAACACGCGGCCATCCATCAGATGCTCAAGCTCTTGGCGTGCTTCGGAGCCGATGCGCTTGAGGCGCTCACCGCCCTGGCCGATGATCATGCCCTTGTGGGCATCGCGCTCCACCACGATGGAGGCGGAGATGCGGCGCAGCTCGCCCTCGTCCTCCCATTTGTCGATCACGACGGTGGAGGTGTAGGGCAGCTCATCGCCGGTCAGGCGGAAGAGCTTTTCGCGAATGATTTCGCTGGCCAGGAACTTCTCGGAGCGATCGGTCAGCGCGTCTTCCTCGTAGAACCAGCCCTGCTCGGGCAGGTAAGGTTTGAGGATCTTGAACAGGCGCGCGACGTCGGCCTCCTTCTTGGCGGAGAGCGGCACGAACTCGCTGAAGTTGCGACGCTCTTGCATGCTCTTGAGCCAGGGCGCGAGCTCAGCGCGGCGCTGCACGGCGTCGAGCTTGTTGGCGATCAGGACCACCGGCTTGTCCTCGGGCAGCAGGGACAGCACCTTGGCATCATCCAAGCCGAAGCGGCCAGCTTCCACCACATAGAGCACCAGATCCACATCGCCCAACACGCCGTGCACCGTGCGGTTGAGGTTGCGGTTCAGAGCGGCGTTGTACTTCATCTGGAAGCCAGGCGTGTCCACGAACACGAACTGGGCCTCGTCCACCGTGCGCACGCCGGTGATGCGGTGGCGCGTGGTTTGCGCCTTGTCCGAGGTGATGCTGACCTTCTGCCCCACCAAGGCATTGAGCAAGGTGGATTTACCCACGTTCGGGCGGCCAACGATGGCGATCAGGCCACAGCGTTGGGGCAGGCCTTCGCCCTCAGGGGTAGAAGGAGTCGGCAATGTATTTTCGGTCATGGGGTAACAGCGGTTCGGCTGCTCATTAATCGCGCAGGCCGGAGCCTGGCTTGTCGCGCAAGATCAATTCGTCCAGCATACGACGGGCGGCATCTTGTTCGGCCACGCGGCGCGAGCGGCCCTCGCCTTTTTTACTCAGGCTCAAGGGCGGCACTGCGCACTCGACCTCAAAGGTCTGGGCATGGGCCTGGCCGCGGGTTTCGGTGATGGTGTAAATCGGCACCGCCAAGCGGCGTGCCTGCAGCCATTCTTGCAAGGCGGTCTTGGCGTCTTTGCCAAACTGCTCGCCACTGCTGGCTTGGGTAATCACATCGGCCAGCAGCTTGCGCACCAGCTCCAAGGCCGGGGCATAGCCACCGTCGACAAAAGTGGCGCCAATCAAGGCCTCCACCGCATCGGCCAAGATCGAGGCGCGCTGCGCGCCACCGCCCTTGGCTTCACCTTCGGACAGGCGCACCACCTGCGGCAGTTCCAGCGTCAAAGCCAGCTTGTGCAAGCTTTCCTCGCGCACCATGTGCGCGCGGATGCGGGTCAGATCGCCCTCGTCCGAGCCAGCAAAACGCTCGTACAGCAGGCTGGACACGGCCAGACTCAGCACCGCATCCCCTAAGAACTCGAGGCGCTCGTTATGGTCGGCGCCAAAGCTGCGATGCGTCAGCGCGCGGGTCAGCAGCTCAGGCTTGCTGAAGCGGTAACCCAGGCGTTGCTGAAGGGAGGCGAGCTGCGGAGTCATGACGGGAAAAGGCAATGGGCGTTGAACGAATGGGCAGTTGCGCGGGATGAAAGCTTGAACAGGAGCCTCAGCAATTCTTAACGCGACTTGCCCTCGTACTTGATCAACAGGTACACCGGGCCGGCGACGGGGATTTGCTTGTCGTAGGCGAAGCTGATCTGCACCTTGTCATTTTCCTTGCTGACTTGCAAGTCTTGCGAGGTGATGCTGACGATGGAATATTCGATTTGCTGGGCGCGGTCAAATTCGGCGCGCACAACCGGCACCGTGGCCGGGTTCTCTGCGGCGATGCGGTTGACGACGCGTTGCACGGTATAGAACTCCAGCACGGTCGGAAACACGCGGACCGCGACCAAGCCGCCAAAAGCAATCACCACCGCCCAGAACAACAAGCCAAACAAGCTGACGCCCCGCTGCCCGGACAGCGATGACTTGCGTGCTGCGAAGGGTCGCGATGCCGGCATGGTGAGAATCCTTTTCTGTTCTTGAAGTGAGTGTGCCAAAAGCTTATCAGTTGAAGGCGCCGATGCGCCCCAAATTGCCGAAGTTCATCCAGACAAAGAAGGCGCGGCCGACGATGTTCTCGTCCGGCACAAAGCCCCAGAAGCGCGAGTCACGCGAGTTGTCGCGGTTGTCGCCCAGCATGTAGTAATAACCGGCGGGCACTTTGCAGGTCACGCCTTCGGGGCTGTACTTGCAATTGTCTTGGAAGGGGAATGCGGTGTCCGGGCGGAACAACGGATGGCGCTGCGTGTCCACCAACATCTTGTGCGCCTTCTCACCCAGCTTCTCTTCGAACAAGGGGCGATAGGACATCGAGCTTTCGTCGTAGAAATCACCCTGCGGCTGCACCGCGGTGGGCTGGCCGTTGATGTAGAGCTTCTGGTTCAGATAGCTCACCTCGTCGCCAGGCACAGCGGCCACGCGCTTGATGAAATCGATGCTGGGGTCGGGCGGGAAGCGGAACACCATCACGTCGCCACGCTTGACCTCGTTGTTGTCGATGATCTTTTTGTTGATCACCGGCAGGCGCACGCCGTAGTGGAACTTGTTCACCAGGATCAGGTCGCCCACCAGCAGGGTCGGCACCATGGAGCCGGAAGGAATCTTGAAGGGCTCGAACAAGAAGGAGCGCAGCAAGAAAACGATCAAGATGACCGGGAACAAACCAGCTGTCCAGTCCATCCACCAGGGTTGCTGCAGGATTTGCTGACGAGCGCCTTCCACATCACCATCAACCCGCGCAATGCCCTGAGCAGCCAGATTTTGGCGGCGCTTGGCATCGTTTTCCAGCAAGTCGGCGGCGGCCTTGGCGCGTGCGGGCGCGAAGTGGAAGCGCTCCGCCAGCCAATAGGCCGAGGTGACCATCGTCAGGATGAAGAGCAGGAGCGAGAAGTTGCCACTCCAGTAGCCGCTGTACCAGCCGCCCAGGTAAGCCGCGAGGACGGCGTAGAGAATTCCGGTCAGAGCACTCATCATCAGTTCTTCGTCTTCTCTTTTTTGAATTAATCGTCCACTTGCAGAATGGCCAGGAAGGCTTCCTGCGGCACCTCGACGGAGCCCACCTGCTTCATGCGCTTCTTACCGGCTTTCTGCTTCTCGAGCAGCTTGCGCTTACGCGACACGTCACCGCCGTAGCATTTTGCCAGCACGTTTTTACGCAAGGCCTTGATGTTCTCGCGGGCGATGATGTTGGAGCCGATGGCGGCCTGAATCACCACGTCATACATCTGGCGCGGGATGTGCTCGCGCATCTTGGCGGCCACGCCGCGGCCACGGAACTGGCTCTGCTGGCGGTGCACGATCAGGGACAGCGCATCGACGCGGTCGCCGTTGATCAAGATGTCGACCTTGACCACATCGGACGCGCGGTACTCCTTGAACTCATAGTCCATCGAGGCATAGCCGCGCGAGACGCTCTTGAGCTTGTCAAAGAAGTCCAGCACGATTTCGGCCAGCGGCATCTCATAGGTCAGCATGACCTGACGGCCGTGATAGGCCATATTGATCTGGTTGCCGCGCTTCTGATTGGCCAGTGTCATCACCGGGCCGACATAGTCTTGCGGCATGTAGAGATGCACGGTCACGATGGGCTCGCGGATCTCTTGCATCAGCCCCAGGTCGGGCATCTTCGAGGGGTTCTCGACCTCGATCACCGTGCCGTCATTCAGCAGCACTTCGTAGACCACGCTGGGCGCGGTGGTGATCAGGTCTTGATCGAACTCGCGCTCCAGGCGCTCTTGAACGATCTCCATATGCAGCAGGCCGAGGAAGCCGCAGCGGAAGCCGAAGCCCAGCGCCTGCGACACCTCGGGCTCGTAGCGCAGCGAAGAGTCATTGAGCTTGAGCTTTTCCAGCGCGTCGCGCAGCTGGTCGTACTCGCTGGCTTCGGTCGGATACAAACCGGCGAAGACCTGCGGCTGAATTTCCTTGAAGCCGGGCAGCGCCTCTTCGGCCGGGCCCAGATTGTTCGGCAGCTTCTTTTCCAGCGTGATGGTGTCGCCGACCTTGGCGGCCTGCAACTCTTTGATGCCGGCAATGATGAAGCCCACCTCACCGGCAGTGAGCTGCTCGCGCTTCTCGGACTTAGGCGCGAACACACCCAGATGCTCGGCCGGATAGACGGCGTCAGACGCCATCATGCGAATGCGCTCACCGCGCTTCAAGGTGCCATCCACCACGCGCACCAGCATCACCACGCCCACATAGGCGTCGTACCAGCTGTCGATGATCATGGCGCGCAGGGGCGCTTCGACCACACCCTGAGGTGGCGGCATGCGCGCAATCACTGCTTCGATGATTTCATCGATGCCCATGCCGGTCTTGGCGCTGCAAGGAATCGCATCGGTCGCATCAATGCCGATCACATCTTCGATCTCGGCCTTGGCGTTGTCGGGGTCTGCGCTGGGCAGGTCCATCTTGTTCAAGACCGGCACCACTTCCACGCCCAGATCCAGCGCGGTGTAGCAGTTGGCAACGGTCTGCGCTTCCACGCCCTGGCTGGCATCGACCACCAGCAACGCGCCCTCGCAAGCCGACAGTGAGCGGCTGACTTCATAAGAGAAGTCGACGTGTCCGGGCGTGTCGATCAGGTTGAGGTTGTAGGTCTTGCCATCCTTGGCCGTGTACTGCAGCGAAGCAGTCTGGGCCTTGATGGTGATGCCGCGTTCACGCTCGATGTCCATCGAGTCCAGCACCTGCGCTTCCATCTCGCGGTCCGAGAGCCCGCCGCAACGTTGAATGATGCGATCCGCCAGCGTGCTTTTGCCGTGGTCGATGTGGGCGATGATGGAGAAATTACGGATGTGGTTCATGTTGTTCTTAAATGCGCTGTGCCGAAAGACACAACGGCGAAGCCGTTGCAGCGCAAGCTCAAATCGCGTAGCGATGTGAAGGCGCGACGCGCCGTGCTGAAGCTAAAAAAAAGGCACGTCGAAACGGTGACGCGCCTTCCAACAAAACGTATGGCAACTGCTTGTTGGGCTTCCATTGTAGCGAAAAGCCTAGACCTGGAAACCGCGGCAAGGCTGGAATCAAGGTCGTTGCGGCCCGCCAACATCGAAGTTATCAACAGCTTATCAACAAAGCATCAGCAGTCTACTGATGAGCTAGCGATAACTACGAGAAAGCAACAAGAGCCGGGGCTCAAGGTGTTGCGCCCTCGCCAATAGACTCGCATTTATGTTGTCTACGATCCACAAACACTGCTGCCAAGGCCTTGATTCTAGCCGACGGCGACAAGAATGCCGATTTTGATCGGCCGACGCACCGTCAAGCAGCACTGGTTTTGTCCGCTGACGCCAGTTTTTGCACAAAGTTCAAACCAGGCTTGGCAGTCAAAGCTAGGGTCAAATTTTCACAATAAGAAAAGACCCGCTAGCCAGGTCCACCATTCGCCGCCAAGTTTGGGTGCGCGGGCCCAATCAAGCCCGCGCCCATCCTCACTCACTTAGCCGGCGCAGCCTCAGCGCGCGGGACGCAGCAAGACAAAGCTCACCACATCATCACGCCGCACCACCAGGTTGATGACCTTGGCCTTCTCTAGCTTGGCCAACTGCGCCTGGAATTGCTTGACGCTGCTGACTTCCACGTTGTCGACCGACAGCACCAAGTCACCTTCACGCAAACCAGCGCGCGCGGCCACACCGGTGGCGGCATCGATGCGCACACCGGAGCGCAGCTTCAGCTCTTTCTTCTGCGCCTCCGGCACTTCGGAGATTTGCAGGCCCAGGGCCGTGACGGAACTCGGTGAGGACTTGCCCTCGGGCTCGGTGGTGGCACGCGCTTGTTTGTCGCTGGGCATCTCGGCGATGACGATGCTCAAGTCTTTGTAAGCGCCCCGACGGAAGACCTGCACCGTGGCCTTGGCGCCAGGCTTGAGCGCAGCCACCACGCGGCGCAGATCGCTCGCCTTCTCAATCGTCTTGCCGTCGAATTTGGTGATCACGTCACCACCCTCGATGCCCGCCTTATCGGCCGCTCCGCCCGCCGTCACGCTGCGGATCACCGCACCGGTGGGCTTGCCCAGGCCGATCGATTCGGCCACTTCCTTGCTCAGATCATCCGGCGCCACGCCGATGAAGCCGCGCACCACCTTGCCGCTGCTGCGCAGCTGATCGGACACGCGAATGGCCTCATCGATCGGAATGGCAAAGGAGATGCCCATGAAGCCGCCCGACTGGCTGTAGATCTGCGAGTTGATGCCAACCACCTCGCCGCGCATATTCAGCAAGGGGCCGCCGGAGTTGCCGGGGTTGATGGCCACATCGGTTTGAATAAAGGGCAGGAAGTCGCCGGTGTCACGCGCCTTGGCACTGACGATGCCGGCGGTGACGCTGTTGTCGAAGCCGAAGGGCGAGCCGATGGCCATCACCCACTCACCGACCTTCAAGCGCCCCACATCACCGATCTTCACGGCCGGCAAGCCGCTGGCCTCAATCTTCAACACCGCCACATCGGTGCGCACATCGCTGCCGATGAGCTTGGCCTTGAACTCACGCTTGTCGGTCAGGGTGACGAAGATCTCGTCCGCGCCATTCACTACATGGGCGTTGGTCATCACATAACCATCATTGCTCAGCACAAAGCCAGAGCCGATGCCGCGGCGCTGCGGCGCATCGTCCTCGCCACCACCTCGCGGTGCACCGCGGCGCTGGCCCGGCACCGGCAGGCCGAAGCGGCGCAGGAACTCCTGCATCTGCTCGTCCATCTCCGGCATGCCGGCGGCTTGCTTGGCGCGCTCCGAGGTGCGGATATTGACGACGGCCGGGCCGACCTTCTCCACCAACTCGGTGAAGTCCGGCAAGCCCTGCGGCTGCGCGAATACCGGCGCCGGGCTGAGCGCCAAGCTGAGGGACAGCACCGAGGCCGACAAGAGCACACGCGACATGCCGGTCAGGCGAGTCATCGGCGATGTGCCGGAACGAGTTGCGGACAAAGCAGGCATAGAACTCATCTTCATCATCATTTGCTCAAGGACTCTCAAGAAAGGATTCGGTTAAACCAAGTCGGCAGTTTGGGGGCTAGCGAGCTAGATTCAAGCGCAGTTTACGTACTGCAACATAGTGCCAACTGATGTTCGCACGGATGGTCAGGTGCAGCAAAAGTCATAGCCCCATGCGACTGCCGGGCATTGACCCAATCCCCTCAATGGGGTGGCCGGGCGGAAAACAGCGTGGCCCGCAACGGGCCCCACATCACCCCTTGCTTCGCTGCGCTGAGCGGCAGGTACAGGTCGGGCCGAAACCAGGGCGATGTCGGCTCACGCAGGCGCAGCAGCAGCCAGCGATCGAGGTCTATCGCCACCGCCACTCGCACGTCCTGATGCGCCTCCTCATCCAGGCTTTGCGACAAGCGCCAGCACTGCCCGTCCCACTGCAAGCGCCGCGCTCTCACGCGCGCCGCGCGCCAAGCCAAGGCCGCCGCCAGCGGCAGCAACGCCATCAAAGGCCAAGCCTGGGGCAGATGCTGCATAACAGCCAGCACAAAGCAAATCGCCGCCAGGCAAGCCAGGGCGGCGATTAAGGCCTGCAGCCGGGGCTGCGGCAGGATGTCCACCCGCAAGGGTGGCGCATGTCGGTGGCCGGCGCTCATGGCAACGGCGCTTGCCTAGCTGGACAAACCAGCGCGGTGATGACGACGAAATTCAGCACCATCACCCCAAGCCCCGCCTCGCGCTTAGATCTTCTTGAAGATCAGCGTGCCGTTGGTGCCACCGAAGCCAAAGTTGTTCTTGGCGGCGTAGTCAATCTTCATTGGCCGCGCCTCATTGGCGCAGTAGTCCAGGTCGCACTCGGGATCCTGGTTGAAGATATTGATGGTGGGCGGCGCCACCTGGTTGTGCACAGCCAGCACGGTGAAAACCGATTCGATGCCACCCGCGCCACCGAGCAAATGCCCGGTCATGGACTTGGTGGAGCTGATCACCAGCTCTTTGGCATGCGCACCAAATGCCAGCTTGATGGCATTGGTTTCGTTCAAATCACCCAGCGGCGTCGAGGTGCCGTGAGCGTTCATGTAATTGACCTGATCCGGGTTCACGCCGGCATTGCGCAGCGCAGCGCGCATGGAGCGCTTAGGACCATCCACGCTAGGCGCGGTCATGTGGTACGCGTCGGCGCCCATGCCAAAGCCTGAGAGCTCAGCATAAATCTTGGCACCACGCTTCTTGGCATGCTCGTACTCTTCGAGCACCAGCACACCGCCACCCTCGCCCAAGACAAAACCATCGCGGTCTTTGTCCCAGGGACGGGAAGCAGTCTTGGGATCGTCGTTGCGCGTGGACAAAGCCCGTGCCGAGGCAAAGCCTCCGAGACCCAAGGGCGACACGGTGGACTCCGCGCCGCCAGCAATCATCACATCGGCATCGCCGTATTCAATCAAGCGCCCTGCCTGACCAATGGCATGCAAGCCGGTGGTGCAAGCGGTCACGATAGCCAAGTTCGGGCCTTGGAAGCCGTACTTGATCGAGACATGGCCAGAGATCATGTTGATGATCGAGGCCGGCACAAAGAAAGGCGAAATGCGACGCGGGCCACGCGCCACATATTCGGCATGGGTTTCTTCGATCAGCGGCAAGCCGCCGATGCCCGAACCCACCAGCACGCCGATGCGCTCGGCTTGCTCTTCGCTCAACTGATCACCGGTCGGCAGACCGGCGTCCTGCACCGCTTGCATGGAAGCCGCCAATCCGTAATGGATGAAGCGGTCCATCGTGCGCGCCTCTTTACTGCTGATGTAGTCAGCAATATCGAAGCCCTTCACCTCACCTGCGAATTGGCAAGTGAAGGCCGAGGCATCAAAACGAGTGATGCGGTCAATGCCGGACTGACCGGCCAGGATATTGGCCCAGCCTTCAGCCACCGTGTTACCCACGGGGCTGATCAGACCAAGTCCGGTGACGACAACGCGACGACGGCTCATGCGGTTCAGGGATCAGTTAAACGAACAAGCGTGAGCTTGGAGCTCAGGCCTTCTGGTGCTTGATGGCGTAGTCAATCGCCAGCTGAACGCTGGTGATCTTCTCGGCTTCTTCATCGGGGATTTCGATGCCGAACTCGTCTTCGAGTGCCATCACCAATTCCACGGTGTCGAGCGAGTCAGCGCCCAAATCGGCCACAAAGGCCTTGTCGTTGGTCACATCGGACTCAGGGACGCCGAGTTGCTCGGCGATGATTTTCTTGACACGTGCTTCGATATCGCTCATGGACTCCTCCGGGAGGGGTTTGCTAGGAACAGCCCGGGATTCTAAGGCCTCCAGCGTCTTGCCCCGGGAAACCGGAACAAATCACGCTCAGAGGCCCTCACCGGCCGGGCAAATCCGGTGGGCGCGGGCAGGATGCCCACGCCACAAATCAATTCATAAACATGCCGCCGTTGACGTGCAGCTCACTGCCCGTAATGTAGGCGGCCTTGGGCGAAGCCAGGAAAGCCACCGCATCGGCGATCTCACGCGCCTCACCCAGGCGACCCACGGGGATCTGGGCCAGCAGGGCCGCCTTTTGCGCCTCTGGCAGCACTTCGGTCATGTCGGTGGCAATGAAACCTGGCGCCACGCAATTGACCGTGATGCCGCGGCTGCCCAACTCACGCGCCAGCGAGCGCGTCATGCCCGCCACACCGGCCTTGGCCGCTGCGTAGTTGGCTTGGCCGGCATTGCCGGAGGCTCCCACCACCGAAGTGATGTTGATGATGCGGCCATAGCGCTGCTTCATCATGGTCCGCATCACGGCGCGGCTCATGCGGAACACAGCCTTCAGATTGGTGTCGATCACAGCATCCCAATCCTCATCCTTCATGCGCATGGACAAGGTGTCACGGGTGATGCCAGCATTGTTGACCAGCACCTGCAAGCCGCCCTGGGCTTTGACGATGCCGTCCACCGCTGCCTCAACGGCCGCCGCGTCATTCACATTCAGCGCAATGCCACGGCCGCCAAATGGCGCCAGGGCTTCGGTAATGGCAGCAGCGCCCGACTCGGTCGTGGCAGTGCCGATGACCACCAGACCTTGCTCGGCCAGGCTCAGGGCGATGGAGCGGCCAATGCCGCGGCTGGCGCCGGTGACCAGGGCGACCTGGCCCTTGAATTCTTGTGCTTCAGTCATGCTTATCTTCTTGTCTATCAAGCCAACAGGGCGCGGGCTTCGGCCAGGCTGGCAGGGTCAAAAATAGTGGCGCTGACGATCTCGCCATCAATGCGCTTGGCCATACCGGCCAGCACCTTGCCAGGGCCGCATTCGATGATGTGGGTGAGGCCTTGCGCCTTCAAGGCCTGCACCACCTCGACCCAGCGAACCGGGCCAAAAGCTTGGCGATACAGCGCGTCGCGCAGACCAGCGGCGTCAGCCACCGAGGCCACATCGATATTGTTGATGACCGGGAATTGCAGCGGTGCGAATTCGGTCGCCGCCAGGCGCTCTTGCAGACGCTCGGCCGCAGGCTTCATCAGGCTGGAATGGAAAGGAGCCGACACCGGCAGCAACAAGGCGCGCTTGGCGCCCGCAGCCTTCAAGAGCTCACAAGCTTTGCCCACACCCGCCTTGCTGCCGGCGATGACGGTTTGCTTGGGGTCATTGAAATTGACCGCCTCGACGGCCTCGCCGGTGGCGCTGGCCGCCGCCGCACAACCTTCGCGCACGGCTTGCGAGTCCAGCCCCAGAATGGCGGCCATGGCGCCTACGCCCACGGGCACAGCCTCTTGCATGGCCTGGGCACGGAAACGCACCAGGGGCAGCGCCTGCGCCAGCGTCAGCGCGCCGGCAGCCACCAGCGCGGCGTACTCGCCCAGCGAATGGCCGGCCGCAGCGGCAGGCACCAAGCCGGTCTCAGCGATCCAGGCGCGGTAGCAGGCAATGCCGGCGGTCAGCATGACGGGCTGGGTATTGGTGGTGAGGTCCAACTGCTCTTTCGGGCCGGCCTTGATCAGGGCGCCGATGTCTTCGCCCAGCGCGGCCGAGGCCTCGGCCAAGGTGCGCTGCACTTCGGGGTGCTCACCCCAGGCATCCAGCATGCCAACAGCCTGCGAGCCTTGGCCAGGAAAAACAAATGCGAACTTTTGTGTCATAACTTTCACTCAGTTGGAGCCAGCTCAAGCCAAGACCCGAGCCTCAAGCCTCTTCATCGTTTGAGGTCAGCGCCTGCATGGCACGGCAAGACCTGACCCTCTCAATGCCTTACAGATCCAGCAGCACCGCACCCCAGGTGAAGCCGCCGCCCACGCCCTCGAGCATGACCGTGTCACCAGGCTTGATGCGACCATCACGCACCGCCACATCAAGCGCCAGCGGGATCGAAGCCGCAGATGTATTGCCGTGCTGATCCACCGTGACGATCAATTTATCCAGCGGCAACTTCAGCTTCTTGCAAGTGCCATGCATGATGCGGATATTGGCCTGATGCGGAATCAGCCAGTCGATGTCGGCGTCGCTGCGGCCGGCCTTCTCCAGCACCGAGCGCGCCACCTTGTCCAGCACGCCAACCGCCAGCTTGAACACGGCCTGACCATCCATCTTCAGCAAAGGGTCGCCAGTCACCTGACCACCATGCAGGCTGCCGGGCACGCACAAGATGCCGGCGTGGCGGCCATCGGCGTGCAACTCGGTCGCCAGAATGCCCGGCGTGTCGCTGGCGCTCAGCACCACGGCGCCGGCGCCATCACCAAACAGCACGCAGGTGGTGCGATCCTTGAAATCAAGCAGGCGCGAGAACACTTCGGCCCCGACCACCAGCGCCTTGCGCGCCGCACCCGTGCGAATCATCGAGTCAGCCACGGTCAGGGCGTAGACAAAGCCGGAGCAGACCGCTTGCACATCAAACGCCGCGCCGCCCGCGATGCCCAGCTTATGCTGCAGCAAACAGGCGGTGGAGGGAAAAACCATATCCGGCGTGGAAGTCGCCACGATGATCAGATCGATCTCGCTGGCCGCAATGCCGGCCGCCTCGATAGCGGCGCGGGCCGCCGGCAGCGCCAATTCGCTGGCGGTCGTGCCGACTTCGGCAAAGTGGCGGGCGCGAATGCCGGTGCGCTCAACAATCCACTCATCCGAGGTTTCGATGCCGTCGGCCGCCAACTGGGCCACCAGATCCTGATTGCTCAGTCGCTGAGGGGGCAGAAAGCTGCCGGTGCCAATGATGCGGGAGTAGCGCGCTGCTTGGGCCGCAGGCTGCGGCGAGGAATGCTGATCAGTTTGGGTCATGCAACTTGGGCGACGTCCGTCGTCTTGTCTCCTGAGGCGCCATCGCTTGCAGCAGGCATGGCCTGCAGGGTGGCGATGATGCGGTCGTGAACCCGGTCCAACAACCGGTTGCGGGCCGCATCATAAGCCCGGTTCAGCGCATTCTCGAAGGCAAAGGCATCCGCCGAGCCGTGGCTCTTGAACACCAAGCCGCGCAAACCCAGCAGCGCAGCGCCGTTGAAACGGCGGTGATCCACCCTGCCCTTGAAGCGCTTGAGCACCGGCAAGGCCAGCAAAGCCGCGGCCTTGCTGAGCCAGTTGCGGCCAAATTCTTCGCGGATGATGGTGATGATCATGGTGGCCAGGCCTTCGGCCGTCTTCAGCGCCACATTGCCCACAAAGCCATCGCAGACCACCAGGTCGACCGTGCCCTTGAAGATGTCATTGCCCTCGACATTGCCGAAGAAATTGATCTGATCGGCCGCCGCAGCCTGGCGCAGCAATTCGCCGGCCTGCTTGATGACTTCGCTGCCCTTGATGGCCTCTTCACCGATGTTCAGCAAGCCCACCTTGGGCTCGGCCTTGCCGTCAACGGCCTGCACCAGGGCGCTGCCCATCACCGCGAATTGCAGCAAATGCTCGGCCGTGCAATCGACATTGGCGCCGAGGTCCAGCATGGTGGTGTAGCCGCCCAGCTGATTAGGCATCACCGAGGCGATGGCCGGGCGGTCAATGCCCTCCAGGGTCTTGAGCAGATAGCGTGAAACCGCCATCAATGCCCCGGTATTGCCGGCCGACACACAGGCATCAGCCATAGGCGCTTGCTCGCCCTGCGCCTTCAGCTGGCTGATGGCCACGCGCATGGACGAATCCTTCTTGCGCCGCAGGGCAACCTCGACCGGGTCGTCCATGGTCACGACCTCGCTGGCGGCGACTATGCGGCAGCGCGGCCAGGTGGCCGCCTCGGTCAAATGCTCAGGCAAACCCACCAGCAAAAGCTCTGCCTGTGGGTGCGCGGCCAAGAACGACTTGCAGGCCGGCAGGGTGACCGAAGGGCCATGGTCGCCGCCCATGCAATCCACCGCCAAGCGGACCACGGCCAAGGGTTGGTCGGCCGCGACTGGATGGCTGGAAATGCTGCTACTTACTTCAGAGGACATCAGATCGAAGCCAGTTGAACCGGAAAAATGCCGCCGCCCGCTGATCGCAAATCGGCACCACAAACACAAAAACCCGGCACTGCAACAAGGCACAGGCCGGGATTTTGTGGAAACGCAAGATTGTCTAACTCATCCGCAGCGCCGAACCTGATGGAACTGCGCAGCGCAACAAGTAAGAAGCAAATCTCTATTTAAGCGTCAGCCTTGGTCTTCAGGACCTTGCGGCCACGGTAGAAGCCGGTGGGGCTGATGTGATGACGCAGATGCACTTCACCAGTGGTCGGCTCGATGGCAGTACCCGGGGTAACCAGGGCATTGTGCGAACGGTGCATACCACGCTTGGAAGGCGACTTCTTGTTTTGCTGAACGGCCATGAAATTCTCCTAAGGGTCCGATGCTTGAGACTGAAGCTGTGGCAGATCAGGACTTATGACAGATCCATGCCCAACCTCAACTCACACCCCCGGACGCCGCTGTTTGCTGTGCACGAGCCTCATGCGCACCATGCGCTAAGCCACTTGTTCTGCAAGCTGCTGCTTCGCACTTGGGGTCTTAACACCAAGCCTTACGCAACCGCGCAACTGCATTTTCGTGGCTACTTTGATTCTCGAACCGGGGAAAGCCCGCGATTGTAGCACGATGAAAAAATCTCTCAAAGCCCTGGCAAGCACCCGCCGCTCTGGCGCCGACTTATTTGTCTTTTTTCAGCGCTGCCAGCGCGGCAAATGGATGGGGGCGCTCTTCGGCAGCCTCAGGCTCTTCAGCCACCACGCCCTGAGGCACCAGCAAAGGCTGAGTGCACACGTCATGCCGGGGCACAAGCGGCAAGGACAGCAGCAACTCGTCCTCCACCATCTCCAGCGCATCCAGGCTGCGCGACAGCACCAGCACATCGTCTTCGCTATCGGCATCCAACTCAGCCGCCTCTGACTCATTGCGCGCAAAGCGATACCAGCGCGACAGGCTCAGCGCCTCTTGCACCGGCTGCAAGCAGCGCTGGCAAGTCAGGCTCACCTGCGCCTCAGCCTCCAGATGCAGCCACACCTGGGCTTCGGCGCCACGCGGCTCGCGCCGCTCACCCGTGAGAGTCCAACGCACCGCAGGCCAAGACGCGGCAGGCGCCTCGGGCGCGCCTGATTCAGCCAAGCGCTGCAACTCGGCCGCAGGCCATTCGCCAGTCAATGTCGCGCCATCGCGGGCAAAAGCAGCCACATCGAGTTTGCGAGGAAGGAATACATGCTCTTTCATGGCCTCAAGTGTAGGTCCCCTCGCCACCGGCCATGCCGGCCACACACAGGCAATGCGAAAATCAAGCCATGCATGATGACAACTCCAATCCGCCAGTCCCGCAGCCCAGGCTGATCCTCGGCTCCACCTCACGTTACCGGCGTGAGCTTTTGCAGCGACTGCGCTTGCCCTTCGAGGTAAGCGCTCCCGATGTCGACGAAACACCGCTGCCCGGCGAGGCGCCCGCAGCGCTGGCCACGCGCTTAGCCCTGGCCAAGGCTCAGGCGGTTGCACAGCAACATCCCAATGCCATCGTGATCGGCTCAGACCAGGTCGCCGATCTGAATGGTCAATCCATCGGCAAGCCCGGCAGCCATGAGCGCGCCCGCGCGCAGCTGCGCCTGATGAGCGGCCAAAGCGTGGTGTTTCAAACCGCCATTGCCGTCGTCTGCTGCGCCAGCGGCTTCGCCCAGCAAGACCTGGCCCCCGTGCGCGTGCGCTTCCGCGACTTGAGCGATAGCGAGATCGAAACCTATCTGCTGGCCGAGCAACCCTACGACTGCGCCGGCAGCGCCAAATCGGAAGGCCTGGGCATCAGCCTGCTAGCCGCCATCGAGTCCGATGACCCGACCGCACTGATTGGCCTGCCCTTGATTCGCACTTGCGAACTGCTTCGCCAAGCCGGGCTAGACCCGCTGGCCTCCACCCCAACCGGATCTGCCGCATGAAAAAGGGTCGCCTCTACCTGATCCCCAACAGCCTGGACTTTGGCATCGAAGGCGCCGCGGTGGATCTGCAAGCCGTGCTGCCTTTGCAAGTGATTCAAACTGCCGCACGCCTGGAGCACTGGGCCGCCGAGAACGCCAAGACCACGCGCGCTTTCCTCAAGCGCGTGGACGCCATCTGCCCACTGGCACAGCCGTTGCAAAGCCTGCAAGTGAAGGAATTACCTCGCCCACCCAAGGGCCGCGCCGCCGATCTGGTGAACCAGAATCAAGCCTGGAACGCGCTGCTGGCGCCCGCCTTGGCGGGGCACGATATGGGCCTGAACTCAGAAGCAGGCCTGCCGGCCGTGGCCGATCCCGGCGCGCTGCTGGTGGCAGCCGCCCACGAGGCCGACATCGAAGTGGTGCCGATGAGCGGCCCGAGCGCCCTGCTGATGGCCTTGTCGGCCAGCGGCCTGAACGGGCAAAGCTTCGCCTTCGTCGGCTATCTGCCGGTTGAGGCGCCGGCCCGAACGGCCCGCATTCGGGAGCTGGAGGCTCTGTCGGTGCGACAGCAGCAAACCCAGCTGATGATTGAAACGCCCTACCGCAATAGCGCCCTGCTGCACGCCTTGCTGAGCAGCTTGAAGCCGCAGACGCGTCTGTCGATCAGCTGCGGCCTGAGTCTGGAACAGGGTTGGACACGCAGCGCGACGGTGGCGGAATGGCGCAGCTCGGGCGAGTCCATGCCGGACAAGATTCCGGCGGTGTTTGCACTGTTGGGCTGAGCAAGCCCAGGGCGACCACCTAATCAAGCAAGACCGCGGGTCGACTTATCGACCAGCGGCGCTTGTGACTCAGGATTCGGTCGCGCCGCTAACCTGCTTGGCACCAAACAAGGCTGCGACCTTGCGCTTGGGCTTGATATTGGCCGACAAGCCCTTGGGCGCGGCGGCAGCACCTGCAGCCCCCTTGTCCCAAGCCGGCAACTCGGCCGAGGCATTGGGCTCATAAGGCTTGTCAAAGAAGGCGTCGCGGGCAGGCGCGCGGTAGCTGGGCCGCGGCGCCGCTACTGGAGGGCGAGCCACATCGGCCGCAGCCGCTGGTGCGGACTCAGAATCCCAATCACGGCGCGGGCGCGGCGCCCGCTCGGCACGCGCTGGGCGCTCGTCTTCAAGCTCAACGGCCTGCAACTCGATGGTGCGCTTGAGCAGCTTTTCAATGTCGCCAATCAAGCGCGCGTCCGAGCGCGTCACCAGCGTCACCGCAATACCCGAGGCACCTGCGCGGCCGGTACGGCCGATGCGGTGCACATAGTCTTCGGCATTGAAGGGCACATCGAAGTTAAACACCGCCGGCAAATCCGCAATGTCCAGACCACGGGCGGCCACATCGGTAGCCACCAGCAAGTCAACCTCGCCGCGCTTAAAGGATTCCAGCGACTTAAGACGCTCGTCCTGCGACTTGTCGCCATGCAGTGCAGCCGTGCGCAAGCCATCACGTTCGAAAGAACGCGCCAAGCGCGCTGCGCCCAGCTTGGAGTTCACGAACACGATGGATTGTGTGATGCCACGATCCTTTAAGACCTTGCGCACCACGCCACGCTTGTCGTCGTCGCCGACGCTGTAAAAAATCTGCTCGACATTGGTGGCCGTGGCATTCGGACGAGCCACTTCCACCAAGACCGGATCCTGCAAATAGCTTTGCGACAAGCGCTTGATCTCAGGCGAGAACGTGGCCGAGAACAGCAGCGTCTGGCGTGCCTTGGGCAGATGGCTGAGGATGCGCTGCAAGTCGGGCAAGAAGCCGATGTCCAGCATGCGGTCGGCCTCATCCAGCACCACGTACTCCACTTGATTGAGCACGCAGTTCTTGGCTTCGATATGGTCCAACAGACGTCCGGGCGTCGCGATCAACACTTCCACGCCACCCTTGAGCACCAAGGTCTGCGGCTTCATATCGATGCCGCCAAAAACGACGGTCACACGCAGATTGGTGTGCTTGGCGTAGGCTTTGATGTTGTTGGCGACTTGGTCTGCCAACTCGCGCGTCGGCGCCAACACCAGTGCACGCACTGGGTGGCGGGCCGGCGAGGCGCTGGCGTTCTCATGCTTGAGCATGCGCTGCAACAGCGGGATGGAAAAAGCGGCCGTCTTGCCGGTGCCGGTCTGGGCGGCACCCATCACATCGCGCCCCTCCAACACAATCGGAATCGCCTTGGCCTGGATAGGCGTCATCATGGCATAGCCAGAGTCGGCTACTGCGCGCAGCAGCTTGGCGTCGAGAGGTAATGTGTCGAAGCGCGAGGGGGCAACTTCCGGGTGTTGGGTTTCGGTCATCCTCCGATTATCCGCTATAAGCGAATCTCAATCGGGTTTGCCCGAATCGGCGGCCCCTGCACCACTGCCAGAGCCATTTCGTATCTGCGCACTGAAGACCATCCACTTGGGTGTACGGAAGCGCACGATGCGCCAGTACAGCCCCACATAAATCAGGCCAAACAAGACCATGCAGAGCACCAGCATGGTGGTCGAGTTCCAGAACAGCAAGGCGGGCACCAAGGATGTGAGGCACAAAGTCCAGAGGTAAGGTGCCGTCATCGAGTTGCGCTGCGTCATGGCGCGCGCATCACGCGCACCAACCGCCCAACGCATCAGGCGCCGATAGATCAGGGAATGCAGATGAATCCCGTCAGGCAAACCCGGAGGCGTCGCACGAATGAAGCGTCGACGGCAGATGGAGAACAAAGTCTCAAACACCGGGTAGACGCAAACCATCAAAGGGAACAAAGGCGAGACCTCGGAATGCCGGGCGATCAACAAAATGCCGATCTCAGCCAGGAAGAAGCCGATGAAATAGGCACCTCCATCACCCAGGAAGATCAAGCCCGCAGACTAGTCCCAACAATCCAGTTCAAACAGATGATGTCGGTGCGGGTAATTATTCCGTCCAAGATGTGAAAAGCCAACGCCGCGGAGGCCATGGCAGCCAGCAAACACTTGCCCGGAGACACCTTTTTGGTCAGATCCTCAATCAGTCCGGCAGCGAACGCCGGCAGGCCGCAGACCAGCAAAAAAAAGTCCGGCCGAGCACCCGAAGCCCTGCGCCCCATGCCATCAAGACACAAGCCAACAAGCCCACGCCACCTATGCGCAGCACCAGACTAGAGTGGGATTTTGCGAGCCAGACAAATCGCCATCTGCAGACAAATGCACATGGCGCGCGACGAATGGATTACGAACAGGCTGGCAGTCTAGCCAGCCCAAGCTAGGGTTCCACCTAGGCCCACCATACACACAGCTAGAATCTGCACGATCAATAAGTGACGCAGTTTGCGTCTGCTTGAAAATTCTCTCTGTGAGCGCCCATGGTCATTTCTGAGTTTCAAACGAGCTTCTCGCCAAATTGTCATCAGAGCGATACAACGAAGTCACCTGACTCCAGTGGCCGGGCGCCAGCGTTTGCTCGCCTTACATTGGTTTCGCTACTCATCTCGCAAGCACTTCTGATTGCACCAAGCAGCTACGCTGTCGAGCCAGAGCAAACCACTATCGGGAGCGGCAGCGGAAATAGCGATGCCGGCCCCGTTCGACTGCGCTATAGCTCGATTCCGGCCAGTCAAACCAGCGAAGATGTATCGGAAGACAAACAGCCAGCAGGGCGCGCTACAGCTACAACAGAACCGCGCGAGCGCTATTCGCCCAGCGAATTTGAGCGTTATGTGCAACGTAGCGTCAGCATAGAAACGCCAATTCGGCGCTTCGGCTCTGAGTTGATGAGCACCGCCGGCCGCCAGAGCATGGCCCAAGAGGCGAGCAGCCAGATCCCGCAAGACTATGTCATCAGCGTGGGCGACGAAGTACTGGTCACGCTATGGGGCTCGGTCGAAGCTGATCTGCGCCTGGCCGTTGACCGCAGCGGGCGCATCACCCTGCCCCGCGTTGGCCCCGTCATGGTGGCCGGCCTGCGCTACGCCGACCTGGCACCCGCCATCGATCAGCGCGTGGCCCAAGTCTTCCGGAACTACAAGCTCAGCGCCTCACTGGGCAAACTGCGCAGCATCCGCGTCTACGTGACCGGTTTTACCCAGCGCCCCGGCGCCTACGCGGTCAGCAGCCTGGCCACCTTGGTCAATGCCCTGATGCAAGCAGGCGGCCCATCGTCTGCCGGCAGCTTCCGCCAAATCGAGTTGCGTCGTAACGGAAAAACTATCAGCAACTTTGATTTTTACGAGTTGCTGATCAAAGGCGACAAAACCGCCGACCGCGCGCTACAAGCAGAAGATGTGATCCATATTGGCGCCGTTGGCCCGCAAGTCGCCCTCATCGGCAGCGTCAACAAGCCCGCCATTTTTGAGCTCAAGCCGCAAGACACACTGGAAGACGTACTCGCCATGGCGGGCGGCTTCACCGCAGTGGCCGACCGCAGCCGATTCACCGTCGAACATCTGGATGCCCGCAATGACGCGCGCATCACCGAATTGAGCCTGCCGCAGCAAGCCAAGCAAAAGCCTCGCGACGGCGACCTCTTGCGCGCCTTCAGCGCCGTTGACGCCTCGCTACCCCAGCACAAACAAAGCAAACGGGTCAAGATTGAAGGCGAAGTCCAACGTCCTGGCGAGTTCATTCTTCCGGCCAATAGCAGTTTGGCAGACGCCATCCGCGCAGCCGGCGGCTTAACGCCCGATGCCTATGTTTTCGGCACCGAGTTCAGCCGCGAAAGCACCCGCCTGTCTCAACAGGAGAACTATGAACGAGCGCTACGTGATATGGAGACCGAGTTCGCTCGCAGCAACTCCTCCCAGCGTACCGCCAATGCCGATGAAGCCTCAGCGCAAGCCGCTAAAGCACAGGGCACCAATCAACTGATCCAACGCCTGCGCGCAATCAAACCCACAGGTCGGATTGTTTTGCAGTTAAACCCTTCCTCCAAGACGCTGCCCGAACTGGCCGTGGAAGACGGCGATCGCCTTCTGATCCCCGCAACACCCAAAACCATCGGGGTCTTTGGCAGCGTATTCAACGGCGGCAGCTATCTGTATGGCGACGGCAATTCGGTCAACGACTTCTTGAAGCTTGCTGGAGGCCCCACCCGAGGCGCCGACACGGCCAGCATCTTCGTCTTGCGCGCCAATGGCAGTGTAGTCAGCGCTCGCCAGAAATCAGGCTGGCTGCTTGCCGGTGGCGCGCTTGATGGCGTGACCGCCCTCCCGGGCGACACCGTCTTCGTGCCGGAAGAAATGAACAAGACCACTTTTATGCAAGAAGCCAAAGATTGGACGCAGATCCTCTATCAATTCGGCTTGGGCGCTGCGGCACTCAAAACAATTAAGAACTGATCAGGGACCATACGTGAACGACCAAGCCTCGTCGATCCTGTCCGGACATAGTGCACAATCGAACTCATCCGAAGCACCTTCGCGTCTCTCCGCTTTTATGCGGGCAATCCAACACCGCCGCGGGCTGTTGATCGGGGGGCCTGCAGTTACTGCAACGATTGCAGCAAGCATATGCCTGCTATTGCCTCCGGGTTACACAGCCAAAACTAGCTTCCTGCCGCCACAGCAGCAACAGAATTCTGCAGCCTCCACATTAGCCTCACTCAGCGCGCTATCTGGTTTCGGTGGCGGGATAGGCAAGAACCCTATCGAACAATACGTAGCACTGATGCAAAGCGACACCGTATCAGACCGGATTATCGCGGCATTGGCACTCGACAAAATTTACGACAATAAATTCAAATTTCAGAACCGCAAGGAACTAAATAATAATACGCGCATAATTGCAGGCAAAAAAGATGGACTCATTATCGTCGAATGCGATGCGCCCACGCCAGAGCTGGCTGCCGCAATAGCTAATCGCTACGTTGATGAACTTCGCCGCATTGCTGGCGACCTCGCACTAACGGATGCAAAGCAGCGCCGGATTCAATTCGAGTCTGAACTTGCCGCCACACATAGGAAGCTAAGCGATGCGCAACTGCAACTACAGCAGAGCGGCATCAATCCAAATGCTTTGAAGACTGAACCCAAGGCAGCGCTTGAACAGTCAATAAGCATCCAAGCTCAGCTCGCCATTGCACAATCTCACCTATCAATGCTGCGGAGTCGTCTGGCCGACTCCTCTCAGGAAATCCAATCGCAAAAAGCACTAATCGCCGCGCTCACGGAACAACTTGGCCGGATAAAGCAACCTGCGGTGGCGGACGGCAGCATGGACTACGTCGCGAAATACCGGGAATTTAAGTACCAGGAAACGCTATACGACCTCTACGCCAAACAGTTCGAATTGGCACGTCTAGACGAGAGTCGCGACAATGCACTGATCCAAGTAATCGACCCAGCAGTACCTCCCGAGCAAAAAAGTAAACCCAAGCGATTCTTGATAGTCGCTCTCGCGTTTTTAACTACTCTCGGCGGCCTCCTAACCTTCGTCGCCATCCAAGATCTCCCCAAGAGACCATAAGACGTCTTGAGCGCGCTAAACCGTGCTTGACGGCAGGGACTCCTACAATATTTAAACCAAAGCAAACGGAAATGAAGGCTGTCATACTTGCAGGCGGGCTGGGCACACGACTCAGCGAAGAAACCGGAACGCGGCCAAAGCCGATGGTCGAGATTGGCGGAAAGCCTATTCTTTGGCATATCATGAAAATCTACTCAACCCACGGCATCAACGAGTTTGTCATATGCTGCGGATACAAGGGATACATTATTAAGGAGTACTTTGCCAACTATTTTTTACACATGTCAGACGTCACTTTCGACATGCAAAAAAACAGTATGGAAATCCACCAGAATCAGGCGGAGCCTTGGAAAGTGACGCTGGTGGACACAGGGGAGAACTCGATGACCGGTGGTCGCCTGCGTCGGGTACGAGACTACCTCCAAGGCGAGCAAGATTTTTGTTTCACCTACGGCGATGGCGTTGCTGACGTCGACATCACCCAACTTGTAGCCTTCCACCGCGCGCACGGCAAGGCCGCGACGTTGACCGCAGCCCACCCACCGGGCCGCTTTGGCGCGCTGGACATTCAGAACAATTTCGTACAGTCTTTTAAGGAAAAGCCCAAGGGTGACGGCGCCTCGGTGAATGCGGGCTTCTTTGTGCTGTCCCCTTCGGTAATCGACCTGATCGACGGCGACGATACGACGTGGGAGCGTGAGCCATTAGAGGTGCTGGCATCACGCGGCGATTTAGCAGCATTCCACCACACGGGCTTCTGGCAACCAATGGACACACTGCGCGACAAGACACAGCTAGAGGAGATGTGGAATTCCGGGAAAGCGCCCTGGAAGGTCTGGTCATAACTCGTGGGTAAGGCCCGTGACGCGCTAGCAGTCAACATCCTAGTCGCCAACGTCGCGTATGCGGCGCGCTTGGTCATGCCTTTGCTGCTACTGCCGGTACTGGCCCACCGGCTGGATGTGGCCGACTACGGCGTTTACATGTACGCCATGGCGACCGCCCAGTGGCTGGGCCTATTTATCGAGTTTGGCTTCAACCTTTCCGCGACCCGGCAAGTTTCATCGGCGCTCACATCTAACGCCATCGCCTTCATCGCCACAGACACACAGAACGCGCGTCTTACACTTGCGGCCGGGACAAGCTTGCCTGCACTCGGTCTCCTGCTGTGGTCTCCGCAGTTTGCAGCCGCGCCGCAGTGGGTTGTCGTGGCCTGGGCTTACGGCGCGCTAAGTGCACTTGTACCGCAGTACTACTTCCAAGGGACGCACCGACTTCGTGACATTGCCAGCGCAGAACTAGTAAGTGCCATCGCAACGCTGGGCCTAGTGGCGTCGCTTGTCACCCAATCCAATCAAGCCTTAATGCTTCCGCTTCTTGTCCTAGCTCCGCGATTGGTCACGACTTGTTATTTGACTGCGCGTATGCATCGCTTGCTAGGAGATTCGCGAATTGGCACCTATTCATTCACGAGTGCACGCCGCAGCCTGTCGGTGGGTTTGGGGCTTTTCAAATTCCAGATCTATGTCAGTCTGTACACATCCTTCAATCTGATCCTTGCGGGCCACTTTTTCAGTCCGACTCAGATCGGCGCATATGCATCAGCGGACCGCATAATGCGCGCCGGCCTAGGTTTTTTCAGCCAAATATCGGCAGCGATCTTTCCCAAGTTCGTGGCCATGCGGGCGGCTGGCGATAGCAATTTGGCCGGGGCCCGGCTGATTGCAATCGCCGGCATGTTGTCTCTCGGAGTAATTGGAGCTGCGATAACCTGGTTTGCTGCACCGGCACTATCGCGCATACTCTTCGGCAACACTCACGAGTTGGCTGCCGAGATCCTTCGGATACAGGCAATGGTCGTGCCAGCAATCGCTATAAGCAGCGCAATTAGTTTTCACTTCCTGCTTGTCGACGGGCAGGACAGCAGACTAAACCGGGTTGTCTTAGTCGCAGCTGCGGCCAACGTGCCTATATGCATGATCCTCATGACGCGCCAAGGCGTGCAGG
The DNA here is from genome assembly GCF_038419725.1 of Roseateles sp. PN1. Lineage (NCBI taxonomy): Bacteria > Pseudomonadati > Pseudomonadota > Betaproteobacteria > Burkholderiales > Sphaerotilaceae > Roseateles > Roseateles sp. PN1. The sequence continues at coordinate 76,836 of NZ_JBCARA010000018.1, forward strand.
GCGGAGCTGTATCTTGGGTTGTCATCGAATGGGCAATTGCAGCCATGCTAATCACTATGACACTGCTCCAGCACAACACCAATCGAACTAAGGAAGAAAAATGATCTTCAACGACACATTCCGGGGCAAGAAGGTTCTTATCACTGGTCACACCGGATTCAAAGGTAGTTGGCTGACCATCTGGCTAGCCAAGCTAGGCGCTGACATCGTTGGTTACTCGAACGAGATCCCAACGACACCGTCGCTCTTTGAGACCGCCGGATTGGCCACGCGAATAGACCATCGAATTGGCGATGTCCGTGACCTACCTCTTCTCATGCGCACGGTCGAAGAAACCAAGCCAGATTTCATTTTCCATCTGGCTGCTCAGCCCATCGTCTCGTTGTCTTACTCCGACCCAATTGGTACCCTATCGACCAACGTTATGGGCACGGCGAATGTACTGGAGGCTCTTCGCCTGCTGAACCCAACGTGTACCGTCATTGTCATCACGTCAGACAAGTGCTACGAGAATGTTGAGTGGGTTTGGGGCTACAAGGAAACCGACGCTGTCGGAGGCCGTGATATCTACAGTGGGTCCAAGGGTGCAGCCGAGGTCGTCTTCCATGCCTATCACCACTCTTTCTTCAAGCACGCCGATTGTCGCGTTCGATTGGCCACCGGCCGCGCTGGCAACGTGATCGGTGGTGGCGACTGGGCCAAGGATCGCATCGTGGTTGACTGCATGCGCAACTGGTCAGAGGGCATGGCAGTGGAACTTCGCAGCCCTAGTGCGACGCGCCCCTGGCAGCACGTGCTTGAGCCTCTGAGTGGCTATTTAGCGCTTGCCGAACGTCTGAGCAAAGACCCGTCGCTGCACGGTGAATCCTTCAACTTCGGTCCGCGCGCCGAACAGAATCACACCGTGCTTCAGCTGATGACCGACCTTTCCAAGCATTGGGACTTTGCCACGCCCGAAGATGCTTATCGCGTGACCGACAACATCCCCTTCCATGAGGCGGGCCTACTTAAGCTGAACTGCGACAAAGCACTATTCCATCTTCAGTGGCAGGCAACGCTGAACTACAACGAAGTGGTGCGCCTGGTAGGGCAATGGTACTTTGACCATTATCGCAAGCATGCGGACATGTATGCCCTGACTCTGGCGCAAATCCAGGAGTACGAAACCCTTGCCACCGATCGGGAGGTCGCATGGACGAATTGAGAGAAAACAGCGCCAGCGTCATACCCCTGCGCGTAATTGCGAACGAAAAGGGTGACATTCGCCACGCACTAAAGGCGTCAGAGGCTACCTTCCATGGTTTCGGCGAAGCCTACTTCACGACGATTCTGCCCAACCATACCAAGGGCTGGAAGATGCATCGCCGAATGCATATGAACCTAGTGGTCATCCAAGGCGAAGTGGCATTCCACGTGCATAACGACAAGAGCGGCGTCACCGAGACCTTCGTGCTGGGAACTGACGCAGGCATCTATGGCCGGCTCCATGTGCCACCGGGCCTGTGGATGGCGTTCGGGGGGCGGGACGATGAACCCAGCCTAGTCCTGAATCTCGCCAGCATCGAGCATGACCCTGACGAGGCAATCAACGTCGAACTGGCAACCTATCCCATCAACGAGGCAGACTGACATGCGAATTGCTCTCACTGGCGCGTCTGGCATCCTCGGCGAGGCCTTAGTTGCGCGTGCGGTCGCTGCCGGTCACCAGATTGTCCCTATCACGCGCGAGCAGTTGCTCGGCGACCGCACTAGCCTGCGGGCAGCTGTCGCCGGGCTGGACGCCGTGATCCATGCCGCCGCAAACACTAACGTCGAAACCTGCGAACTCGATCCGGCGACCTGCTACCGCGACAACTTACTGCTCAGTGAAAAGGTAGCCGAGGCGTGCCAACTGGAAGCACGCAAACTGGTTTTCATCTCCAGCACCGGCGTCTATGGCGCCCGCCAAGAACACCCTTACGCTGAGTACGATGCGGCAGATCCCCCGACACACCACCACCGAGCCAAATATCTAGCTGAACAATCTGTACTTTCGTTTTCGCGCCGAAACCTGGTGCTACGTACCGGATGGCTCTTTGGCGGTAGTCCACAGAAACCCAAGAACTTCGTCGCACGTCGGCTTGAGGAGGCATCTGCGACACTGCGGGCGGGGCGCACAGAAATGCCTGCGAACCCACTGCAACGAGGAAATCCAAGCTGTACCCAGGATGTTGCCGACCGCCTACTCGTTGCGCTAGATCGCGACGAGTCTGGAGTTTTCAACGCCGTGAACGCTGGTAATGCGAGCAGACTCGAATACGTTCAGGCCATCTTCGAGGCAGCAAACTTAGCCCTAAAAGCTGTGCCGGCCACTGGCGACTTCAAGCGAGTAGCCCGCGTGTCGCAGAACGAAAGCGCGTGGAACTGGCGCTTTGACGCATTGGGCTATGCCCCAATGCCGCACTGGAAGACCAGCCTGAACCGCTACGTCGTCACACTGCTTTCACTTAGCTGAACTCGCTATGGAACATATTGACATCGTAATCCTCGGTGCCGGAATCGCCGGCCTAGGCGCCGCGCTGGCCGCACGACAGCAAGGCCGTCGCGCCGTTCTCTTCGAAGCCCGACATCGCGCTGGCGGGTTGCTAGACAACTTCGAAGTGGACGGCTTCCGCTTTGACCATGCGGTGCACCTGAGCTTCGCCAGCGAACCGCGGGTTCGAGAGATCTTCGACCGCACCCCGTACCTGACCCATCCAGCTGACAGCACGTGCTTTGAGGACGGGCGCTGGCTGAAGCACCCAGTTCAGAACAATTTGCACCCCCTGCCACCGCAGCAAAAGGTGGACTTGATTCAGTCGTTTCTGGCCCGGCCCGCCGAGTTAGACGGCGAAGACTACGAGCACTGGTTGCGACATCAGTACGGTGACGCCATTGCAGAAAGATTCCCGATCAAGTACACGGCCAAGTATTGGGCCACACCAGCAGACGGGCTATCGACCACATGGATAGGCAACCGCATGCGTCGCGCGGAGCTCGGCGAAATTCTCTTCGGCGCGTTCACTGACGAAACACCCAACACTTACTACACGAAGGAAATGCGCTATCCCCAAAAGGGTGGTTATAAAGCCTTCATACAAGGTCTGATCGACGAATCGGACATTCGCACTGGCCACGAAGCGGTAAACGTGGATCCCGTCGAACGCATCGTTAGATTCCGCGACGGCAGTTGCGTTGGCTATGACAGGCTGGTCAGCACGCTGCCACTGCCAGTGCTCGCGAGTCTGACGGATGCGCCCACAACAGTGCTTGAAGCCGCAGCTCGTCTGAAGGCGACCAGCATCGACCTGATCTCGGTCGGCATTGACAGCCCCGTCGACTTCCCGCTTTGGCTCTACATCTACGATGAAGACCTGCTGGCAAGCCGTATCTACTCGCCGTCGAAAAAGTCGCCCGACAACGTGCCAGCCGGCTGCAGCTCGCTACAACTCGAGGTGTACTCGCGCGGTACCGAACCGCGTTACACGAAGGAAGCGCTGATCGAGAACGCCCGCCTGACGATTAAACGGCTCGGACTTTGCGATCCAGCCGCCGTGCGCTTCTATGACCACAGGCGCCTACCGTACGGCAATGTGATATTTGATCGCGGCATGGAGGATGATCGCGACATCGTCCGGAAACACGTCGAGGCCCAGAACATCCTTAGCCGCGGTCGATTCGGCGAATGGGACTACTTCTGGAGCAACCAGAGCCTGATTAGCGGCTACGAAGCCCTGTCCAGGGAATCGTGAACTAGCAATGGACTTCGTAGACCTTTACCGACTGGTGGGACTGGCGCTTCTAGTCGGACTGGTGCTGGGTACGCGCCGCGCGTTCACTTTATCCTTCTTGGCTTGCGCGAACTTCGCACTGTACGCATTTCTAAAGCCAGTCATCATCTCAGAGTACTTCCAGTCAGGGACGCAAGTTCCGCAGTACGCGATTGGAGCCTTCTGTGTGTTTCTGCTGGGCACGCTGCTGGGTAGACTGCTCTGTGACGAGCTGGTCGCTCCCCCCCCTCCGCCCGAGGTAGTGGTGATGATGCCGAACGTCTATCTACCTGCTCTGGCAGGGGTGGCGCTGGTGACACTGCATCTTGCACTCGTGGGGCAAACGCCGATCTCCGCGATCGCTGATCCCATCTCGGCACGTTGGGCCCTCGGCAACGGTGGAAACATCCTACTTCAGACACTATGGACCAACGTCCTTATAGTCACCTCTATTTATATCTTCTTTGCACCGGCCCCACTGGCCCATCGACTCTTGGCAGTGGTGATTAGCTTGGCTTGGTTTCCGCTGTTGTCGATCCGCGCGCCGCTGGTGGACTTCGTGCTAACCGTTATCGTGATCAAGTGTTTTCTGGTCGGCCGACGCGGCTTCAGCCCGCTGGCAGCTCTAACCTTCGCGGCAGTGGCCCTGCTTCTAATCGCCGCGCTAGGCGTAGTCAGGCTAAGCTCACAGACGGGAAAGTCGCTGGAAGAGATCATCGGGGCAGCGCCGGACCTCATCAACGTCAGCGGCCTGTTGCTTGACCTAATCCTTCAGCGGTTGGACTACCTGGACGTGATGCAGGCCGCAGAAACAAGCCTATACCAACTACAGCTGCCGCCAATCCCCTTTCTCTACAACCTACTACCTCGCGGACTTTTCGTCGACAAGCTCTACTCGTCGGACACCCAGGCCACCGCATTAGCAGGACCAGGCTTCGACGAAGAGAACATCACCCGAATCGTCGGCATCGTGGCCGAGATGATGTCTTCAGACCTGATGCTAGTCTTCGGCGTAGCCTTCCTGTTCTTGTTAGGCGTGCTCTACAAGGTGATTGATAACCGGGGGCACATGACACGCGGGCGTCTATTTCTCTATGCCCGAATTCTGCCGGCAGCTGGCGGACTCCCCTTGTTGGGAGGTTGGAACACCATCTACATGTCTTCGTTCGCGCTTAATCTGATGATGTCCGCACTGATAGTCCGTCTCTATGAAAAGTCTTTTCCTGTCACCCCAGCCAATCGATGAGCGCCATGGTGGCGGCGCAGTAATGCTGGCATTACTGCGCAAGGAGCATGCAGCGGGGACTTCGGAGGTAATAGAGATCCATCGTGGTCAGCCTTCGTCCAGAGCTACACGCCACTTCCGGTCGATTGGCCTGCTCAAACTCGCTTTGCTGCAGTTGGCCCTGCCCGTGCTGCCCTTCGACTTTTTCTCGCGCTTCTCGATCGGCCTGCTTAGGTATCTACGCTCGCTCGGGCGACAGAAGGTGGTCTTCAACTACAACCAGTTACTCATCTATCCACTGCTGGCTCGTGAGCTTATCTCCGAGATTGTGGTTCACGATGTGATGCATGATATGTGGCGCTCTCATGCCGGGCTACGTCGACCATTCTGGCGCCTCGTCCGTTTCTGGGAGCGACGCTTCGTGTGCTGGCTCCCCGCCAACTCAACGTTGGTCTTCTTGTCCGAGAAGGACCGGGATATGCTGGCACGAGGCGTGCGGTGCCAGACCCGTGTAATAGATCTACCCGCCCTACTAGCAAGCAGCACGGCCCAGCGCCGCACGCCAGAACGCCAAACGCTCATGCTGGCACCCGGTGTTCGCGTCGGCCTGCTCGGCGCATGGAATCGCCCTGAGAACAGCAGCGGAGCTCAGGCATTCCTAGGCGCGCTAGAACCCGATGTCCGCAATGGTTTGCTCATACGTGTAGCCGGTCCTGGCTCAGAGCATCTACCCGATGGTCCGTCGATCGAAAAGCTCGGCTTCGTCGACGATCTAGGTGACTTCTTCGACGGTATTGACGTCTTCGTCGCGCCATTGAACTACGGCGCCGGCGTAAAAATTAAGGTCCTGAACGCGCTGGAGTATGGCGTCCCGCTGTTTCTCACCGAAAAGGCTGTCGAAGGTATAGAACTACCCACCGGCTACCCGTTCTTTGTTGCAACTGACTGCCGCCAACTGGCAGAGCACTTCAATCACGCGTACGCACGTTCATGATCATCTTCATCACTCACGGGGACGGGCCGCGCGGCGCGGAGCGCGCTGTGCGTAACCTTCTGACCGACGCACCGTCAGACAATTGGTTGTCCGTAGTTTCGATGGGCAAAGCCTTTGACGTGACGGGCGAGCGCCTTAACGAGCGCTGCGTCCAAAGTAAAGCTGAAGCCATCTCGGCCGCGCTGGTAGAGATCGCGCGAGGCCAAGCTGCCGGCCAATCCGTGACGCTATGCTACGTCAATGGACACATGGCGGTTCCGTTTGCGGCCTTTGCGCTAGCTCGTTTGCGCGCCTTGTTCGGCCGTCCGCGCACCCGCCTAATCTTGTGGGAGCACTGCGTCCCACACACGCATTACGAGCGTCGCAGCGGCCTGAGTCGGCAACTAATCCGAGCACTGTACGCAGGCATGCTGCGCATGGCTGATGCAGTGGTAGCGCCGAGCTCTGTCATCGGCTCAGACCTTGAACGCCATTTCGGGGATATCTGCACGACGATCGATCAAATCGCCAACCCAATCGTGCTAGCACCCGCAACCACCCTATCTCTCCCAGTAGACTGGCCTGCGGGCACCGCGCTACGGACGGTCTTCGTTGGCGCGCTAAGTCCGGAAAAACAGCCTCACCTAGCACTCGACTGGGTCACCGCAAATCGCGGGCTCGGCGCCCATCTGCTGCTATGTGGCGAGGGCCCTATGAGGGGGGAGCTACAAGCCCGAATCGACGAACAGAATCTACCCGCGACCATCGCCGGACACGTCGGCAACCTGCGCGCGTACTATCAACAGGCAGATCTTCTGATCTCCACCTCAAGCTACGAGACCTTCAGCAATGTCATGACCGAAGCGGCCCTGTGCGGCTGCCAAGTACTGAGCACCAACTGGCCCGGTGTGAGCTCAGTTTACGGCGCGAATCAGCGCGTTCGCATCCATCGCGAAGAGGCAGCACCTGTCTTCGATTTACCGCTGCGAGAACCACGGCCAGCACCGGGCGACCGCCTCACCAACTTTGACGCCGCCGCACATCTCCAACAACTAGAAGGCCGGACCTAACATGAATGACATCTCCATCGCAATGGGAGTACTGACCTATCGCCGGCCGGAGTTGCTGCGTGACTTGCTGCACAGCTTCATGCGCCAATCCGACGCACAGACATATCGAATTATTGTCTACGACAACGATCCAGCCGGCTCGGCCGAGGCTATTGCGCGAGAGTGCGTGCCAACTGCACAACTCCGCTACTTAAAGACCGACTCCAACTTTGGCAGTTCCGGTGGATTCAATAGCCTGTTCGCCGCAGCCCTAGACGAACCGGTATCCCACTTTTTTTGTTGCGACGACGACATCGAGTTAACCGACGATTGTATGGATCGACTTCTCGAAGTGGCCCTGGAGCAGCCCAGGGCGGTCCTTCTGGGCGGCCGCCGCTATCTGTCCGGCAATGAGTTTCCATGGGCGCCGACAATCTCAGCAGCCGACATCACGCGGGTAACCGCGCATGTACCCGTCACAGTCCAACCAGTACCAGTAGACACCATCACCTTCGAGGGCTGCCTGCTGCCCATTGAGGTATTGCAAGACGTCGGGCTACCCTATCGAAACTTCTATATGGATGGAGATGACTGGGACTATGGCCTGCGCATCCGTAAGGCCGGCTACACTATACTCCGCGCCCCGGCGACCGTTATTGTCCGCAAGATTGAGCCGCTTCTGCGTCTCGCACGAATACAAATGCTGGGATTGAGTTCCTGGCGCAGTGGCATCGGCCCGGAACGTTCTTACTACGAGATTCGCAATAAGTTCAAGCTGATCCACAGGCACGTCGAGCGCAGAAGGTCTGCGCTGCTGAGAGAAACCATTCGCTCTTTGCGTCGCTTGGTAGGGATCGCGGCATTCGAGGATCGAAAACTCTTTCGCACACGCCTAGTCCTACAGGCGGTGGTTCACGGCTGGGCCAACGTCGAGGGTCGAAACAGCAAACTGCGACTGTGACCACCCGGATGTCTGCCACACTGCTTCGAGCGCACCCCTTATGACCTACAAGCTTCCCACCTGCGCCGTCCTACTGGCTTCCTACAACGGCGAGCACTGGTTACCCGAGCAACTTTTCAGCCTAAACGCTCAGCGAGGAGTCGACCTACGCGTCATCGTCAGCGATGATCAATCCTCGGATGGCACGACGCGCGTCTTGCTCGAACATGCATCGACGCTTCCGCTTTCAATTCTTCCGGCCCAAGCTGAGCGCTTTGGCAGCGCAAACCGCAACTTCCTGCGCCTAGTCCGCGACGCAGACATAGGCAATGCTGAGTTCGTCGCGCTTGCGGACCAGGACGACATTTGGCACTCGGACAAGCTGTCGCGTGCCATAGAACGGCTGCGCGAAGACGGAGCTGCCGCCTACTCGAGTGATGTTGAAGCATTCTGGCCCGACGGTCGGAAGCGGATTATCAAAAAGTCCCACGCCCAAAAACAGTTCGACCATTTGTTCGGCTCGCCTGGTCCTGGGTGCACTTTCGTGTTCACACGCGCACTTTTCCTGGAGATTCGCGAGTGGGTTACGGCGAACTTCTCCACGCTTTCGAGCCTCTGGGTGCACGACTGGATTTTGTATGCCTACGCCCGCGCGCATGGCCACCGCTGGATAATCGATGGCGTGCCCACCATGCGCTACCGCCAGCACCAATCAAATGAGATTGGCGTGAACTTCGGCCTAAAGGCCATTCAGCGTCGCCTGGCAGTGGTGAAAGAAGGCCGCTACCGCCACGACATCGTGATCATTGCAGAGCTGACCGGCGCCAACCCCGTCTGCGCACGAGCCTTACGAAGGCTGAGCTGGTTAGACAGGCTTTGGCTCATTGGTCACGCTAGCCAATTCCGCCGGAGCCTGCCCGAGGTTCTGGCCCTGCGCCTTATTTTCGTCCTTATGCCAGCAGCCCCGATCCCCGAAGTCGCATGAGCAAGTTCGTCGTAACCGGTGCCCGGGGCTATGTGGCACGTCGATTAATAGACCGCCTAGTGGCAGAAGGCCACGAGGTTGTAGGCCTTTCACGTGGTGACACGGGCTGCAAGGTAAAGGTCGGCTACAGCGAGGTGGCCGTGGGAGATTACACCGATGAAGTTCTGCTTAGGCGGACGCTAAGCGGCGCTCAGGCTGTTTTTCACCTCGCTGCAAGAGCTCATCAACGCAGCGTAGGCCCGGACGACGCGGCACTCTTTCATGCCGCAAACGTAACGCCGACCGAGGCCGTAGCGCGCGCGTGCACCTCGAACGGTGTGGCGCGTTTCGTGATGGTTAGCTCCATCGGCGTGCTAGGCAACCGCACGGACGACACAGCCTTTTCTGATGCCTCTTCCTTGGCTCCATTAGACCCCTACGCCGTGAGCAAAGCACGGGCCGAACTGCGCGTGAAGGAAGTGCTGGTAGACGGCAGCTGCGATTACTGCATCGTGCGCCCGCCGCTAGTCTATGGCCCAGGCAGCCCGGGAAATTTCGCCAGTCTCGTTACTATCGCGGCCAAAGCACCGCTAATTCCGTTGGCCGGTATCCGAGCTCCGCGCACCTTCATCCACATCGATCACCTCGTTGAAGCCCTCGTCATCGCAGCGACCCATCCAGCGGCTTCCCGGCGCGCCTTCGTCGTCGCCGATGGATGCGACACCTCAGTCGCTGAGATCGTACGGATCGCCGCCAGGAGTTTCGCGCGCGAACGTTGGCGAATCCTCGCTATTCCCGAAACACTATTGCGCGCGCTGGGCATCCTCACTGGTCATGGCAAAAAAGTCGACAAGCTACTCGCCCCGTTGCGTGTCGACAGTTCTGGATTCCAGGTTGCCACAGGCTGGATCCCGGCACGAGCCACGGCCCAAGCGATCGCTGAAACCCTCCGAGACTGGCCCGACACCTCAAAACCATGATCCTTCTCTTCGCATCCCTAAGCTGTCTGCTGCTCTCCATTGCCCTAACTAGGGCCATGATCGTCTACGCGCTGTCCGTCAACCTTATGGACCAGCCCAACGAGCGCAGTTCCCACAAGGTGCCAACGCCGCGCGGCGGCGGTGTCGCCTTCGTGATGACCTACCTCATCGGCTTGGTCAGTTTGCATTCAATGCTGGGCATCGGGCCGAGCTTCACGTGGGGTTGCACAGGTGCAGCTGTGGTGGTTGCTGTACTCGGATTCATCGACGACCGACGTGGATTAAAGGCTCGCACGCGCTTCGTCGGGCACCTTCTGGCGGCCTGCTGGTTTCTATACTTCCTAGATACGGTGCCACCAGTGCCGATCTTCGGCGTCACCGTCAATCTGGGTTTGACCGGCTTTGCCTTGGCAGCACTCTTTCTGGTCTGGATGATCAACCTATTCAACTTTATGGACGGAATCGACGGACTGGCTAGCATGGAAGCAGTAACAGTGACCGGCTTCGGCGCTCTGTTGTGGGCTCTGCGCGACCCAGGCGGCGACTGGGCTGCGGCCGTACTGCTTGCTTGCAGCGTGACCGGATTTTTGGTGTGGAATTTCCCGCCCGCGCGAATCTTCATGGGTGACGCCGGAAGCGGCTTTCTGGGCCTGACCGTTGCGGCGGTTGCACTGTGGTGCGGACGGGCGCATCCGGAAATGTTCTGGAGTTGGTTCATCCTCGTAGGTTGCTTCATGGTCGACGCCACCACAACGCTCGTGCGACGCGTGCGACGCGGCGAACGATTCTCGGAGGCACATCGCAGTCACGCCTACCAGTACGCATCGCGCAAGCTGCGATCGCATCGACCGGTAACCCTCGGGGTCGTTGCCATAAATACCGTATGGTTGCTGCCAATCGCGGCCGCCGTAGCCTTCGGTCACCTGGACGGTCTATTAGGTGTGGTCATCGCCTATGCGCCGATTGTCGGGTTGACATTTCGCTTTAAGGCGGGTGATCGCTCCGCTCAAGAGCTCTGACCAAATGCCCCACCCCATACAACTTACGGGCAATGGCGCCATAGAACGCTGCAGCCGGATCGTTGTCGTAGGAGCAGGAGGCTTCGGGCTGGCGGTAGCGGATGCGCTCGAGGCCACGTGTCGTTGGCAGATCGTAGGCCTAGTGGATGACAGCTGGCCAGATTTGGCCACAGCCGGACCATGGCCTGTACTAGCCACGGTCAGTTGTCTTTCCGACCTACGAACACTCGCCGATGCCGTCGTAGTAGCCATTGGAAACAATGCAGTGCGCGAGGCTATATTCGACCGCGCCCGGTCCGCCGGTTTTGCACTGCCCGCAGTGATCCATCCAAATGCTTTCATTGCTGGCAACGTGGAGATCGGCGAAGGCGCCATTTTGATGGCGGGCGTGATAGTCAGCCACGGCTGCCGTATCGGCGAAGGCGCACTGATCAACGCTGGGGCGGTACTAGACCACGACAGCCAAGTTGATAGCTTTGCTCATGTCGGCATCGCAGCTAGCCTGGGCGGTGGCGCTCGTGTAACGAAAGGTGCAGTGCTACCTCAAGGCGAAATTTTACCGATGCGAGGCATACGAACCTGTACATCATGAATAGATGCTTGGCGAACTCCGCCCCACGAGTTAGTAGGAATGGACATGGCTGTCTATCGTGCGACACTCTTGGACCCACCACCAAATGTGATCCGGCTCGGACAGTACCTCACTTATCGGCGTTAGTTGACCTTACGCCACGCTTCGAATGACCAGCAAAACCATCACGAAATTCCTGGAACTACCATCCAATGCGAAATTCGCGCTGATGGTCGGAGGAGATGCCGTCTTCCTTCCCATCTGTATGGTGCTGTCGATGACCATGCGTCTCGGCTCATTCGAAACCGCCCTGGAAACAGCGTTGCCCCTGCAGATCGGCGTAGCCTGGCTTGCAATCCCAATCCTAGCAGTGGCAGGACTCTACAGAACCGTGGTCCGCTATATCGATCTGAAGGTCCTACTGGCCGCCAGCGTCGCACTGGCATCCGCGGTGCTGATCGCCTACGGCTTGGCGTTCGCTTGCGACTTCAGGATCCTCCCGCGCTCAGTGCTCCCTAGCTTCTGGTTCGTGGCGTTCACTTACGTAGTGAGCTCGCGATTCATCGTGCGCGCGATGCTACGGCGCAATCTGGCCGGTCGCCGCCGCGTTAATTCAGCAATTTACGGCGCGGGTCAGGCCGGTGTTCAACTCGCCCGCGCGATGCAATTCAGCACAGAGTACCGCCCAGTCTGCTTCTTCGACGACGCCCGGTCACTAAAGCGAAAATCAGTGAGCGCCTTGCCAGTGCATTCGCCGGAGGACATCCTAGAAGTTGCCGCCCGATACGACATAGAAGAAATCGTAATCGCGGTACCCTCCGCTACGCCCAAGCAGAAGCGCGAAATGGCTGAACGGGCAGGCAAAACCGGCTTACCCGTAAAGATACTTCCAAGCCTTAACGGTTGGGTCGGCGGCGACAGCCTAGTCAACATCAGAGACCTAGACGTGGCCGACTTGCTCGGCCGCGACGCCGTTCCACCCGACCCTCGCCTAATCAGTCTAAACGTAACCGACAAGGTCGTCCTGATCACCGGTGCAGGTGGCTCAATCGGAAGTGAACTTTGCCGCCAAGTGCTGGCACAGAAGCCAAGCAGCCTAGTGCTTCTAGACCACTCGGAGTTCGCGCTATACAGCATTGAGCAAGAGCTCAAGCGTAAAGTTTCCGGTAACGACATCAAAATTCAGGCACGTCTGGGCTCTGTCCTAAGCGCGGATCTGATGGACCATATCCTCCATTTAGAGGGGGTACAAACGGTATACCACGCAGCGGCCTACAAACACGTACCAATCGTTGAGGAAAACGTCCAGCAAGGTGTTCAGAATAACGTTTTTGGATCCTTGCAAGTCGCGCAAGCTTGCGCGCGTGCAGGCGTCGAGACCTGCATCCTCATTTCGACAGACAAAGCAGTGCGCCCGACAAATGCTATGGGTGCATCCAAACGTGTCGCGGAGCTAATCTTCCAAGCCGCCGCCCTGACTAGTACGCGAACGCGGTTTGCAATGGTGCGCTTCGGCAATGTGTTGGGATCTTCCGGTTCGGTCGTGCCTTTGTTCCGCCAACAGATCATGAACGGGGGGCCAATTACGATTACGCACCCAGACATCATCCGGTACTTCATGCTTATCCCCGAGGCCGCACAACTTGTGATCCAGGCAGGTGCGATGACGACCGGAGGCGAAGTGTTCGTTCTAGACATGGGTGAGCCCGTGCGCATAGCCGACTTGGCTCGATCTATGATCCGCCTGTCAGGGCTGACTGAGCGCACCGAGCAACACCCCGAAGGCGACATCGAGATTAAGGCAGTTGGCCTTCGCCCTGGCGAAAAGCTGTATGAAGAACTGTTAATCGGTGACGACATCATCCGTAGTGGCCACCCTCGGGTGATGTGCGCACGAGAGCGCCACATTGAGCCGTCGCTTTTGGAAAAGATGCTGGACTCACTTCGGGTCGCCTGCATGCAAAATGACCGGGATGGAATTCTGCGTCAGCTGAGTTATCTTGTTCCTGAATTCCGTGCTGCGAATGTCGTCAACGCGGAAATGATTGCTCGCATGCAGGGGCCGTAGCAAAAGTGAATCGTCCCGAGTTGAACTGACCCAAAGACGTAGAACGTTTGATAGCTAGTGCTCACGGCCTGACTTCAATATTGCATCGGACAATCGGTGGTTGTTGACCCAGGAGCATAACTACTCTTCCGGCACTTGCCATCGCCGACCCAGCCAGAGAGCTCTTAACGACCTTGAGCTTGAACTCTGTTTCTTACCTCCCCATAGGCCCGTTCGAAGCCCGTCCAACTTCTTGGGGCCAGTTCAACTTCGGAGCGACTCACGAGCTTAGACGCGTTTTCGATTTTGGCAAACAGAAATTAGTCGAAATTCTTCGAGTCAGTCAACAAAGGAGCCTTGGCATCCTTCTCCGCCAGCACCGGCGCCACGCCCGTCTCCGGCCACTGAATGCCAATCGTCGGGTCATCCCAGCGCACACAGCCTTCGGCTTGCGGCGCGTAGAAGTCGGTGGTTTTGTAGAGGAAGTCAGCCGTCTCGCTCACCACCAAGAAGCCGTGCGCGAAGCCCGGTGGCACCCAGAGTTGGCGATGGTTATCGGCGCTCAGTTCTACGCCGACCCAGCGGCCGAAGTTGGCGCTGCTACGGCGCATGTCCACGGCCACATCAAACACCGCGCCGCTGACCACCCGCACCAGCTTGCCCTGGGTGTGCGGGGGCAGTTGGAAGTGCAGGCCGCGCAGTACTCCGCGCGCCGAGCGCGAGTGGTTGTCTTGCACGAAGCGGATTTCGTGGCCGACCGCTTTGTTGAACGTTTGCTCGTTCCAGCTTTCAGTGAAGAAGCCGCGGGCATCGCCGAACACGCGCGGTTCGATGATCAGGACTTCGGGCAAAGCGGTGGGGGTGACATTCATGGTGAGGCTTAAAACGCT
>NZ_JBCARA010000019.1:0-85392 GCF_038419725.1 Roseateles sp. PN1
GGGCTGGTCATGCTGGCTTGGCGCCGCCGCAAGCTGAGCTGATGCTCAGTTGACGTCCAGGGCCGGCAGCCGGCCCATCCATCCCAGACAACCTTTGCCAGCCAGGAGCTGCCATGCTTTCACTTTCAACAATCCCTGCCGCGCGCAGGCTGAGCGCGCCCTTGCTGGCGGCGCTGAGCTTGGCGCTGCCGGGCGGCGCGGCCATCGCGCAGACCGGCGCGCCAGCCAAGTCAGCCCCGTCAACTCAGGCCATCGAGCAAGTCGTCATCAAGCTGCTCAAGAGCCGGCCCGAGCTGGTGCGCGAAGCGCTGGACGAGTTGCAGCGGCGCGAGCTGGCTGGCCATGCCCAGCAGGAGAGCAAGGCCCTCGCCGCTTCTGCCAAAGCCATTGCCGACGCATCTGACGCCACGGTCTTGGGCAACCCGGCCGGCGATGTGACCCTGGTGGAGTTCATCGATTACCACTGCGGCTATTGCAAGAAGCTGGCCCCCAGCATCGAGGCCTTGATCCAGCGCGATAGTCAGCTGCGCGTGCTGGTCAAACACCTGCCCATCCTCGGGCCTGAGTCGATTGCGGCGGCGCAACTGGCCTTGTCTGCAGGCCAGGGCAGCACGGCGCAGCAGGTGCACAAGGCCTTGCTGAGCGCTGATTCGATTGACGCAGCCAGCCTGCAGGCCATCAGCCGCCAGTTCGGCCTCAAACCGGTGGACGTGGTGGCAGTGAACCGCCAACTCGGTGAGGTGCGCGTGCTGTCTGAGCGGCTGGGTATCCAGGGCACGCCGGCCATCGTCGTCGGCGATGTGATGTTTCGGGGGGCTGTCGGCACCGAACAACTTGCCGCAGCGATCGACGCGGCGCGGCGAGCTCAGTCGGCCAAGTCAGCCAAGGCGGGAAGCAAGCCGGGGGCTGAAATCCGCCGCGTGGCGCGGCCCACTTGATCGTCCCCCTCTTGCACTCATCGGAGTCATTACCATGAATTGGTTTTCTCGCTTCTTGATCACGCTGCTGGCGACCGGCGCCTTCGCGTCGGCGCAAGCCGCTGATACCTCCTACAACGTCGTCGCCAGCAACGGCCAATGCCTGGACAGCAGCGGCGTTCTCAGCCCATGCGGCAAGGCCGAGCAGCGCTTCGTCTTCGGTGCTGACGGGACGGTCTATCTGCCCGGCAGCGACGGCAAGCGCTATTTGCTGGGCAATCTGTTTGCGAGCAAGACGGTCAGCTTCAGCACCGCGCTGTCCACCGGCAATGCCAGCACCTACTGGAGCCGCCCCGGCGGCAATCAACTGCAACTCAGCCAAACCCGGGCGATGTCGGCGATGTGCTTGTCATGGCAGTTGGTGGGCACTGTGAAGCCAGGCGTGCTGAGCGCCGAACTCGCGCTGTGCTCGGCCACGGCAGCCAACCAGAAGTGGAGCTTGGCCAACCCATTGCCAGTCGACTTGGCCGACGCCAGCAAGACCCAGGTCAGGAGCAGCACGCGCAACTGCTTGCAGCAGGTGGACTTCACATCGCCGCTGTCGACCAGCAAGTTGAGCGTGTCGGCATGTACGGGGACGGCAAAGAGCGAGTACTTTCGCTTCACCAACCAGGGCGCCATCGTGTTGAACGGCTATTGCCTGACGACATCGGGCGATGCGGGCTCCGCCGTCGGCCTGGGCAGTTGTGGCGAGACCGGTGTGCCGCCCGCACCCAATCAGAAGTGGAAGCGCGGCAGCAACTCCAGCATTGTGTCGCCCAGCGGCCTGTGCCTGAGTCAAAAAGGGACTGGCGTCGTCCTTGAGTCCTGCGATGCCGGCAATGTGCTCCAGTACTGGAGCACCAGCAGCGTCGTGGCCAACAACTGGCCGCAGGGCCTGGCCGACAAGCCCACCACCTATGTCAAGGACCAAACCTTGAGCGCTGGGCAGGTGACGACGATCGTCAACTGGATTCAGGGTGAAACCTCGATCAGCAGCACCCCGTTCTGCTACAAGACTGCAGCCTACGACCGAGGTGTTGGCATCTTGCCCGGCTGCGCTGACGGCCAGTATCAGGACGGCGCTCTGTGCTATTCCAACTGCCGCAGCGGCTACCACCCCGTCGGCTCGGTGTGCTGGAGCGACCGCAAGCTCTCCTACCAGCCGGGCAAGCACTGCACGGCGCGAGACGCGCTGGGCACCTGCTGGGCCTGGGCGATGAACAGATGCGACGAGGGCTATACCGGTGACCGGATTGCCACCTGCTGGCTCAACAAGCCCTCGTATCAAAACGGCGCCGGCAGCTTGCTGAAATCGTGCAAGTCCAATCGCGAGTTGCAAGCCGGTCTGTGCTATCTCAAACCCCGCGAAGGCTATCAGTGCAACGTCACCAACTGCAACCAGCGTTGCGCCTCGGGCCTCGCCGATTGCGGCGCGGCAGCTTGCGCCAGCAACGCCAACCAATGCGTCAACACCATCAGCAATATGGTGGTCAGCACGGCCATGATGATTGGCAGCTTTGCCACGGCGGGCGCGATGGGCGAGGCCAAAGTTGCGGCGATGACCGCCAAAGAGGCCTACAAAATTGCCGACACCGCTGAGAAGTTGGCGAGTGCCACCGTCACGCTGTCGAGCAACATCAACAATTTCATGAACCTGGCAGAGAAGAATTTGGCTTCGATTTCGAGCACCGACATCGAGGCCAAGATTGCCGCCAGATACCCACGAGATTCGGCCGACTATCGGCACATCGCCCGTGAATGGGCGGCGCGGCAGATGCTGTTCTACATCTCCGACCTGATCAAGGATCTCGACACCATCATCATCACCTCGGTGGACCCGAGCGGCATCACCGGTGTCATCGATGCCTTTGCCAAGCCGCCCTGCAAGGACCACACACCCATGCCCTGAGGATGAGCGCCACGCGCCCGACTTCAGGGGGCATGGCCATTGCACAGGGCTGCAGGTCCGACGCGCAAGCGCGGCATTCGATGCCAACAGGGGAAAGCCATGGACCTTGTGCCCGAAGCCTTGCCCTGGTTGCTGGCCCTGGCCGGCCTGGTCTTGTTCTGCGCGAGCCTGGAGGGCCTGCTGCGCAGCTATGTGCTGCACCTGCCCTACGACTGGCGGGCTTTTGCAGCGTCCATCGCAGATTTTGCGGGCCGTCGCTTGATTGATGGACTCGGCCTGACCTTGGCTGCGCCACTGCTGAACTGGGCCTATATGAACAGGCTGCAGACGCTTGAACTGGACGGACCGCAAGCCTACCTGCTGCTCTTTATCGGACAAGAGTTCTGCTACTACGGCTACCACCGCGCAGCCCACCGCGTGCGCTGGTTCTGGGCCACGCATGCGGTGCACCATTCATCGAATGAGCTCAACCTCTGCGCCGCGGTGCGCCTGGGCTGGACCGGCAAGCTCAGCGGCACGGCGGTATTCTTTGCGCCCTTGATCTGGCTGGGCTTTGCACCGACGACCGTGGCGGCGGCAGTGGCGGCCAATCTGCTCTATCAGTTCTGGCTGCACGCCAGTTGGATACCCAAGCTGGGGCCGCTTGAGTGGGTCTTCAACACGCCCTCTCACCACCGCGTGCACCACGGCAGCAATACCGAATACCTAGACGCCAATTTCGGCGGCGTGCTGATCGTGTTTGACCGCTTGTTCGGCAGCTTTGTGGAAGAGCGTGCCGATATCGCCATCCGCTATGGGCTGAACCCTCCGCTGCTCAGCCACAACCCCGTTCACATCGCCACCCACGCCTGGGTGGCTTTGGCCCGAGATCTTTGGCGTACCGGCAGTTGCTGGCGGGCTGTGAAGTTGCTTCTGGGGCCGCCGGGAGGCAAGCACAAGCCTTGAATCGCCGCAATGCCCACTGCCCGCACTAGCGATGAGCACACGCCCTACGCAGAATAGCTGCCACAGTTGAAACACTCGCGAGCCGGGCATCTCATTCAATGAACCAAGAAGTCACAGGACCACTCGTCCAACTCGAAAGAAGCAGCTTCAGCCGCTCAAAATCAATCGGGCTTGTCGTCGCCCTTGCCATTGCGAGTACGTCCGTCACAGCCAGCGATCAAACCGACACTTTGAAGCAGGCAACGCTTCGAGATGTCAGTACGCTTTTGAACGTATTCAAGACATCTAAGCTGCCTAACCAGCAAACCGTCATTGACCAGACCAAGGCACAGCTGATCGGCCACAAATGCGTCGACATTGATGGTCGCGTTTTCAACCCACCTTTTACCGAGCACCGTTGTCGAAGCGATTTCCTCGACATCCATTCCTTAGCTCTAAAGGACCTGCAACTCGTTGAAATCAGCCCTTTGAACTCGAAGAAGTTCCACACCAGTTGGCTTCGCACCAAGCCTAGCCAACGCATTTGCATCACCCTCAAAGAACTGGAGAATCTTGCAGGCGCTGTCGGAGTCCGCAGTCCATCGTCTGTAGGCTTTGTCGTGCCTGGCTCCACGGCACCCGCGGTAGTTCAGAGTGAGTACCTCAGCATCTCAATCCCGGAGACCAATGACCGCGTATCGCTAGGCCTGCAGGAAAAGGGGAACTGCGTGCGTCAGATAACTTTCGAAAAAAGCACTTTGCCGCTAATGGCGCTGTGAGATTTCCGCCAGCCCGGCCGAATAGACGCGAGGCCGCCTCAATGCCCGCCGCCCAAATACGCCGCCTTCACCGCCGGGTCATCACGCAGCTTCTCGGCAGGGCCGTGCAAGGAGATGCGGCCGTTTTCCAGCACATAGCCGTAGTCGGCCACGCCTAGCGCGGCAGCGGCGAATTGTTCGACCAGCAGCATGGTCACGCCCTGCTCCTTGAGCCGCGCGATGATGCGGAAGACTTCCGCCACCAGAATCGGCGCCAAGCCCATCGATGGCTCGTCCAGCAGCATCACATCGGGGTTGAGCATGGTGGCGCGGGCCATGGCCAGCATTTGCTGCTCGCCGCCGGAGAGCGTGCCGGCCAATTGCTCGCGGCGCTCTTTCAGGCGCGGGAAGAGTTCCATCGCGCGCTCCAGATCGGCCGCCACATCGCCCTTGGGCCGGCTGCCGGTGTAGCGCGGGAAGGCGCCCAGGCGCAGGTTGTCGGTCACCGTCATGGTGGCAAACACGCGCCGGCCTTCGGGTGAATGGGCCAGGCCGCGGCGGGCGATGTCGTAGGACTCCATACCGTCGATGCGCTTGCCGTTCAGGCTGATCTCACCCGCCGTGGGCGCGATCATGCCGCTAACGGCACGCATGGTGGTGGTCTTGCCGGCGCCGTTGGAGCCGATCAAGGTAACGACCTTGCCCTTGGGCACGTGCATGGAAATGCCATGCAGCACTTGCACCTTGCCGTAGCCGGCGCTGAGATTCTTGATTTCAAGCATGTCAGAAGTCCTTCAACTCAAGAGGCTTGGCCACCGAGGTAAGCCTCGATGACTTTTTCATCCGCTTGCACCGCAGCGGGCAGGCCCTCGGCAATCTTCTGGCCGAAGTCCAGCACCGAGACGGTGTCGCACATGCTCATCACCACATCCATATGGTGCTCGATCAAGATCACGGTCACGCCATGCTCGCGGATCTTGCGGATGATGGCGATCAGCTCCTTGATGTCGGGCGCGGTCAGGCCGGCCGCTGGCTCGTCCAGCAGCAGCAGCTGAGGGTCCAGCGCCAGTGCGCGGGCAATTTCCAGCAGGCGCTGCTTGCCGTAAGGCAGGTTGCGGGCTTCTTCGCCGGCCAGGTCGGCCAGGCCCACAAAGCGCAGCAGGCCCAGCGCCCGCGCGGTGTTTTCGCGGTTCTCGCGCAAGTAGCGCGGCAGGTGCAGGGCCACATCGAGCAGATTGCTCTTGAAGCTGTGATGCAGGCCGACCAGCACGTTCTGCAAGGCGCTCATCTCACCAAACAGCTGCACGTTCTGGAAGGTGCGCGCAATGCCCGAGAGCGCGATGTCTGACGAGGTGCGCCCACCCAGGCTGCGGCCACCAAAGCTCACCGTGCCGGCGGTGGGCACATAGATGCCCGTCAGCACATTCATCATCGTGCTCTTGCCCGAGCCGTTCGGGCCGATCAGGCCGTGGATGGTGCCGCGCTTGACGAGCAAGTCCACATTGTTCAGCGCCTTCAGGCCGCCAAACTGCATCAAGACCTGATTGGCTTGCAGCAAGTCATCACCGGCCGTGCCGCCGGGGTGGCCCAGCGCATCGCCCTTGCTGGGCAGATTCACGGCGTCATCGGCATCGCTGGCGGCATGGCCGCGCAGGTTCAGCGCGTTACGCACAAAGCCGACGATGCCGTCTTGCAGGTAGTACACAACGAACAAGGTGATCAGGCCGAACACCGACAAGCGCCAGTCCGTCATGGTCTGCAGCTTGAAGGACAGCGCCGCCAGCGCTACGCTGCCCACCACCGGAATGGCGGCAGCCTGCAAGGTGGACTTGCCACGCTTGAGCGCCACGCCCGAGGCCACCATCACGATCACCGCGAGCAGCACCGAAACGATGCGGAATAACTCCAGGTCATCCAGCAGTTTGGGCAGCATCACGATGATGGCCGCACCTAACAGCGCACCTGTGCGGGTCTTGCGTCCGCCCATGATGATGGCCAGCAGGAACAGCACCGTCTGCTCAAAGTTATAGGTATTGGGCGAGATGTACTGCTCGGAGTACGCATACAGCGCGCCCGCCAAACCGGCCAGACCCGCGCTGATCACAAAGGCGTACACCTTGTAGCGATACACCGACACGCCCATGCAGTCCGACGCCACCGGGCTGCCGCGCAAGGCCTCAAACGCGCGGCCCAGGTGCGAGCGCAGCACGCGGTGCACAAACACCAGCGAAGCCAGCAGCATCACCGCCACCACCCAGTAGTACTCAGTCTCATCCAGCTGATGGCCGAAGAGGCTGGGCTTGGTCAGCGTGATGCCCATCGGGCCTTCGGTCAGGAAGGTCATCTCGTTGATGAGGATCTGAATGATGGTGCCGAAGGCCAATGTGACCATGGCCAGATACGGCCCCATCACCCGCAGCGCCGGCAGTGCCAACAAGGCGCCGAAGCCCGCCGTCACCAGAATCGCCGCCGGCAGCGTGATCCACAGCGGCGCCGCCAACTTGAACACCAGCACACCGGCCGTGTAAGCGCCAATGCCGAACAGGCCCGCATGGCCCAGCGACACCTGCCCCGTGTAGCCCACCACAATGTCCAGGCCGAACAGCACGATCGCGTAGATCATGATGGTCTCGACCAAGTGGATGTAGTACGGGTTGCCGGAGATCAGCGGGAAGGCAGCCAGGGCCGCGATGGCCACGGCGCCTGCAACAAATTTCTTAGCATTGATCATCATGTTCCCGTCAGTTGAGGGCAGTGCCATTCGCTGCGCTCGAATGGTCTGCCCCGCAATTCCTAATCAGTTGGGGACAGAGCTACTCGCTTCGCTCGATCGGTCTGTCCCGCAAAGTCCTCAAACTTTTTTGATCGCTGTCTTGCCGAACAGACCCGCCGGCTTCACCGCCAGCACGATCAAGAGCAGCACCAAGCCCGGCACATCCTTGTAGCCGGTGGACAGGTAGAAGCCCGTGGTGGTCTCCACCACGCCCAGAATCACACCGCCGACGATGATGCCCATGCCGCTGGTCAGGCCGCCGATGATGGCCACCGCAAAGGCCTTCAGCCCCAGCACCGCGCCCATGGTGGCGCCGGTCAACGTCAGCGGCGCAATCAGCACACCGGCGAAGGCCGCCGTCATCGAAGACAAGGCGTAGGAAAACGTGATCACCAAGCCGGTGTTGATGCCCATCAGCTTGGCCGCGTCGCGGTCATTGAAGGTGGCCACCACGGCCTTGCCGTAAATGCTGCGGCGGTTGAACAGCTCCACCGCCAACATCATGAAGAGCGCGCCCACCACCACCAAGATTTCCATCGGCAGCACATTGGCGCCCAGGAAGTGCAGAGGCGATTCAGGCAGCGGCGAAGGGAACTTCAAGTCGTCGCGGCCCCAGACGTTTTCAGCCACGTTCTTGAAGATGATGCCCAGCGCGATGGTGGACATGATCCAGCCAAACTCTGACTTCATCTTGATGGCGGGCCGCACACCAATGCGCTCCACCACCGCGCCTTGCATAGCGCCGAACAGGCACACCAGCGGAATCATCATCCAGTAGTTCACGCCCCAACCCACCAGCGACAAACCCACCAGCGCGCCCAGCATCAGGGCGTCGCCCTGGCCGAAGTTGAGGGTGTCAGAGGTCGCGAAAGTGAGCTGATAGCCGAAGGCGATGACGGCGTAAATCATGCCCAGGGCAATGCCGCTGAACACGAGTTGGGTCAAGATTTGCATGGCGTGGCCTTGCGTTCAAAAGGAAAACTGAAATTCAAAGGCAAGCACGCGAGCAGACAACCAGACAGACAGTCACGGCATCAAACTTAGCCAGCGGCGGCAGCGATGGGCTTCTTACACCCACGCTGCACACCGGCCAGCCTTCAACTGATTGACTGCCTACTTGGTCGCTCGCTCGCTTGCTCACTCAGCACCGCGCTTGCGTCCGCGCGAGGCGGGCTGACTCATCACTTCTTCTGGCTCAAAGCGCCCTTGGCGTTGACGTCTTTGACGCGCACTTCGGAGGCCTTCTTGAAGTCAGCCTCGTAGGCGTAAACCACGCGCTGGCCCTTGACCTCGCCGAACACCGGGATATTGGCGGTGATGGCCTCATGGTCCGTCTTGGTGAAGGGCTTGTTGTAGGTGGTGACCACGCCTTCCACCGGCGCCTTCAAGTCTTCCAGCGCGGCCTTGACCTTGGGGCCTTCGGTACCACCGGCCTGCTTGATGGCCGCGGCCAGCAGGTAGATGGAGTCATAACCCTGCGCGGCCGAGACCGGCGAGTCGATGCGCGCGTTCTTGGGGTTGAAGGTCTTCAGGTAGTTGATGATGAAGCTCTGGCGCTTGGGCGTTGTGGGCTCTTGGATGAAGGTTTGCGGCATGCGCGCGCCTTCGCCGCCGGGGCCGGCGTTGTCGATGAAGTTGGCCATCGACAAGGTCCAGCTGCCGATCATCGGCACCTTCCAGCCCAGCTTGGTCATGCCGTTGGCAATCTGCGCCAGCTCAGGGCCGATGGCGTAGGTCAGGATGGCTTCAGCCCCCGCCTCCTTGGCCTTGAGCAGCTGGGCGGTCATGTCCACATCCTTGATGTTGAACTTCTCCACCGTCACGGCCTTCACGCCCTTCAGGTCCAGCGCCTTCTCCAAGTCAGCGCGACCAAGCTGGCCGTAGTTGGTGGAGTCCGCCAGGATGGCCACCTTCTTGTAGCCGCGGCGGGCAATCGCCTCTTCCACAATCATCGGCGCCTGAATGCTGTCGTGCGCGGCATTGCGGAAGATGTAGTTCTCCGGCTGGTTGGCGAACTGCTGGGTGATCAAGGAGCCGGTGGCCACATTGTTCATCACCGGGATCTTGGCTTCTTGGTAGAAGCGCTGCGAAGCCAGGGCCACACCGGTGTTGATGTAACCCACCGTGGCGGCGACCTTCTCTTTGTTGATCAGCTCTTGCGCGATCTGCACGCCGCGCTCGTTCTTGGCCTCGTCGTCGCGCTCCACCAGCAGCAGCTGGCGGCCCAGCACGCCGCCGGCCTTGTTGATTTCATCGGCGGCCAGGCGCACGCCATCGCGCATGCTCACGCCCATCGACGAGGAGCCGCCGGTGAAGGGGCCGGACACACCGATCTTGATCGGCTCCGCAGCCAGGGCCGAGAAACTGAAGGCCGCCAAGGCCACAGCGGTCAATGTCTGAGTGATGTGTTTGCTCATGGTGCTTGTCTCTTTCGTGTTGATAGATAGCGCTATGCAAACGGCCCACAACAAACAGGGCGGCGGATGCTGAGCAAAGTATGGGCCTCCGTCTTGCGGCTAGCTGACACTAGGCTTGCTGCTTCGGTACAAACCATGCCCAGACAAACCCTGATGAAACCTGCTGGGACAATGCGCCGATGAAGACACCCAAAAGACTGCAGTCCCTCCTGGAAGAGGGCTTGATTGACAGCGTGCAACGCCAGCTGATGAGCGGCAAGGAAGCGCAGGTGTTCGTGGTGCGCTGCGGCGATGAAACCCGCTGCGCCAAGGTTTACAAGGAAGCCACCCATCGCAGCTTCCGCCAGGCGGTGGACTACACCGAGAACCGCAAGGTCAAAAACAGCCGCGAAGCCCGCGCCATGGCCAAGGGCAGCAAGTTCGGCCGCGAAAAGCAGGAAGAAGCCTGGCAGAACGCCGAGGTCGATGCGCTCTACCGCCTGGCCGCCGCCGGCGTGCGCGTGCCCAAGCCGCATCTATTCTTTGAAGGCGTGCTGCTGATGGAACTGGTGTGCGACGCCGACGGCGCCGCCGCCCCGCGCCTGAACGACAGCCAGTTCACGCCCGAGCAAGCACGCGAGCACCACGCCAGCCTGATCCGCGAAGTGGTGCGCATGCTGTGCGCGGGCGTGGTGCACGGCGACTTGTCCGAATTCAACATCCTGCTGGCGGCAGACGGCCCCGTCATCATCGACCTGCCCCAAGCGGTGGACGCCGCCGGCAACAACCACGCCCAGCGCATGCTGCTGCGCGATGTGGAAAACCTGCGCAACTTCTTCGGCCAGTTCGCCCCCGACCTGCTGCAAAGTGACTACGGCAACGAAATCTGGGCGCTGTACCAGCGCGGCGCCTTGACGGTTGAATCCCCCCTGACCGGCCGCTTTGAGCGCAAAGCCAAGCCCGTGGATCTGCGTGGGGTGATGCGCGAGATCGATGACGCGCGGGATGAGGATGCGGCGAGGCGGCTGAGGATGCAGACGCGGGAGTGATGGGGCGGCATTTGTCCGGCCAGCGCTGAATGCTTTGCCAGCGGGCACCGGCGCGTTAAAGAAGTTGCAAGTGCAAATGCGCCCGACGGCGATGACCAGCACTAGTCAGAGGCCCGACGCCAGCCGCGACTAGGGAATCTCGCTGTGTCGCTCAATCATCGGGAAAGACATCAGTGCTGATCTTCCTTCCATACAAGCTTGTATTGGGTGATGCTGTCGCTCAAAAAAGAGGAAACCTACGGTTTTCCTGAGTAAGCAGACGTTTAACGCTTCACAACAGTGGGCGGCTATGCCACCCGCTGAGCGCGCACGTTAGGCGTCATCGCTACACTTCACAAACCCGCACCCAATCAACTTCCCAGGCGCCAATGGCTGAACTTGTAGCTGACTGCTCCAGATGTGGATCCAAACGCATCACCTTTGACTTGATCCAAGAGAATCTCTTGGGTATGAAGTACGGCTGGCAACAATGGTACGAAGCCTTTTGTGTGTGTAGGCATTGCCGAAAGGCTTCAATCTTCGTGCTGGCCCAGGCAACTGACCCTGACAAGACCATTGTTCACAGGAATGGCCTAGTTAAACTCACAGGAGCGGTCAATCAGTGGATGCGGATAGAAGGCATAGTTAGCAAGAAAGACGATGCGTCAGTAGAGCCGCCGCAACATCTTCCGCAATCGATTGAAGCAGCGTTTCGTGAGGGTGCGATGTGTCTTGCAGTGAGCTGCTACAACGCAGCAGGCACCATGTTTCGCCTTTGCGTGGATCTAGCCACGCAATCCCTACTTCCTGAAGGCGAAGTGACAGGGCTGAACCCGAGAGTAAGGCGCGACCTGGGCCTCAGGCTGCCCTGGCTTTTTACCAACCACATTCTTCCTGCAGCGCTCCACGACCTATCGACGTGCATCAAAGACGACGGCAATGACGGTGCTCACGCCGGCACTCTCGGCAAGGAGGATGCCGAGGACCTTCTGGACTTCACGACCGCTCTGTTGGAACGCCTTTATACCGAGCCGGAAGTTCTGAAACTTGCAAAGGAACGCCGTGAAGCAAGACGTGCCGAAGCAAGGAAGGACTCATAGCTTCTACTGGCAAGTGCAACAGCCAATCAAATACAGGCCATGCTGGCCACCCAGCCATTCCACCGGGCGCTCCTGCCTGTCTGGCGGTTCAACACGGACGAAATTGCTTCGCATTTTTGCCAGTTAACCTAGGCGTTACTGCGCATCCCTTGTGATCATGTTCTATTGCAGCATGGAGACTTGATGCCCTTGCCCTCACACCTTGCCGCCAGCGCAACGCTGGCTTTTCTGTGCTGCACAGGCGGCGCATTGGCGCAATCTGCCGAAACTGCGGTGGACTTCGTCCTTTCCGAGGCGGTGCAGGAGCGTTTGCGAGCCCATGTGCCGGCGCAGCGCCCGCCCAGCCCGCTTGCCTCACTGTCGGCGCAACAGGTGATCGATCACAAAGGAAACTTTGGCAGAAAGGTCGGCGTCAAGATCGAGTTCGTGATGAGCCGCCTGGAGAATGGCCTGACGGGTTCGCAATCCTCGGTGGTCATGGATGGCGGCAAGGGAATGGGCCGAGGCACCGGCCTGTCGCTGTGTGGGCTGATTGGCCTTTTGAGTGACTCGCAGTCCACGACGGACACGTCTTTGACCAGCGCCATACCGATTGGCAAGGTCATCTTGCCCTTTGGCATCAAGTCGAGCGTGGACTTCGCTAGCCGACGCCGCATCGTGGCACTTGAAACCAATGCGCCCTCGCTCTGCATGCCGACAAGCGGACTGGAGTTCAATTTCAAGACCGAGGAAGAGGTGACGATCAAAACATCGGGGCTGTTCGGCCGCACGAATCAGATCAAGCGCGTGCAGGAGTCCAAGTGCCGCGCCGCTGTGGACTTGCAGCCCGCGTCGCAACTGGGGGCCGCACTCGTGGGCGACTACCGTGAGGTGAGCTGCGAAACAGTCTCGGGCGATGGCAAGTTGAGCAAGACCCGCTACGCCCATTTGCTGGCCTCCAGCTTTTACTTGCCCATCGAAGAAATCGACGAGTGGCAAACCGCAACGACGCTCTATCCGAAGGTGTCGTACGGCCAGGCTGAGTAAGGAGCCATATCGCCTAACTCGAACTAGCCGCCAGTGAGCATGCAGTCGCATGCCCAGAGGAACGCGGAATAGGGTCTGAGGAAACACAGAAACACAGGGTCAGAAACACGGGGCCAGGCCTTAAATCTGCAGCGATGCTGGCGCCAGGCCGCCATCCCGGCATCCGTGAGGCTGATCTTTCTCGTGCTGCGGTGAAGCAAGCGCGCACCAAACCAGTCCTCGATGGCGGTGAGATCGCGGCTGAGCATCGCCACCGAGCTCCCCAGAGGCCCAACGGTCCGGGTCAGGCTGCCTCGATCCGCGACTTCAACAAACAAACACATGCACAGCGGTCGGTCGGTCGGTCCATTCGATCGATTCATGCAACAAACAATCAATGATTGGCGGGTTTATCTGCGTTTAGCGAAAAACTAAAGTTCATCCTGTCCCAAGCAAGCAAGCAAACAAGCAAGCTTCCATTCACGGAGAACTCCATGTTTAAGCTCAACAGCATTGCCCGTTTCGTTTTGCCAGCCCTCACGCTCGGCGTTTTGGCAGCCACCGGCGCTGCGGCGCAGACCTCGGCGCCCTTGGCGGTAAAGGTCTACAACGCCGACGGCAACAGCTTCAACGTCAATGCCGTGGTCGTCAGCGGCCAGACCGAAGCCCTCGTGATTGACACCGGCTTCACCCGTGCCGACGCCCTGCGCGTGGCCGCCAATGTGCTCGACAGCGGCAAGACCCTGAAGACCATTTTCATCAGCAATGCCGATCCGGACTTCTACTTCGGCGCCGAAGTGCTCAAAGGCATCTTCCCCAATGCTCAGGTGCTGACCACCCCGGCCGTGCGCGAGAAGCTGCAGGAGAAGCTGGCAGGCAAAGTGGCCTTCTGGTCGCCCAAGATGGGTGCCAATGCGCCGCAAAAGCCCATCGTTCCCGATCTCCTGCAGGGCACGACCCTGAAGGTGGACGGCGAGACCATCGAAGTGCGCGGCACGGTGGGTGAACTGGCCCATCGTCCCTATGTGTGGATCCCGTCCATCAAGACCATCGCCGGCAACATCGCCATTTCCGGCAACAAGCATGTGTGGACGGCGGACACGCAAAAGGCCAGCGAGCATGCGGCCTGGTTGGCTCAGCTGGATGAGATGGAAGCGCTCAAACCCGCGATGGTCGTGCCCGGCCATATGGCGCCCGGCACCGCACTGGATAGCAGCGCCATTGCCTACACGCGCAGCTATCTGCAGCGCTTCAACGCCGAGACCATCAAAGCCAAAACCGGCGCTGAGCTGATCGAGGCGATGAAGAAGGCCTACCCCCAAGCGGAACCGGGCGTTGCGCTCGACATCAGTGCCAAGGTCGCCAAGGGCGAAATGCAGTGGTGATCGGCTGAGCGTCCCTAGCGCCGCCTTCACCGAGCTACCCACTGATCCGCCCACCCACACCGAACCGTTGTTGAATCATGAACAAAACCCGCTTGCATTACATCCATGACCCTTTGTGTGGCTGGTGCTACGGCGCCGCCCCCTTGGTGAAGGCGGCCCGCGAAGTCATCCCCGTGCTCCCCCGGGGCGGCGGGATGATGACGGGCGCGCGGCGCCAGCGCGTGACGGCCGAGTTGCGCAGCTTCGTGATGGCGCACGACGTGAGTGTGGCGCAAGCCAGTGGCCAGCATTTCGGCGAGGGCTACCAAGAAGGCTTGCTGCGCGACGCGACGGCCGTGTTCGATTCCGAGCCGCCGACCGCCGCCATGCTGGCCGCCGAGGGGATGGCAGGGCGCGGGCTGGACCTGCTCGCACAGCTTCAGACGGCGCACTATGTGGACGGCTTGCGCATCGCAGACCGGGCGGTTCTGATCGAGATGGCCGCAGCCATCGGCCTGGACCCCGAGGGCTTTGCGCAAGCCTTGGACCAGCAACTGGGCGGCCCAGTGCAGGCGCACATCAAGGACAGCCGCGCCTTCATGGCACAGGTGGGCGCACAGGGCTTTCCAAGCATGGTGCTCGAAACTGAAGGCGGCTTGCAAACCGTGAATGTTTCCAGTTACCTGGGGCGCCCGCAGGACTTCCAGGCCTGGCTGCGTAGCCGCACGCCCAGCACCCAAGCGGCACCCGCGTTTGGATGTGACGCCAACGGCTGTGCCATTTGAAGAAAAATCAGAGCGCTCTCATGAGAACCAATCTACAAATCATTGCTGATCACTATGCGGCTTCGGCGCGCCAGGATGTCGTCGGCATGATGCTTGACGTCGCGCCCGATGTGGCCTGGACCGAGATGGCCGGCTTCCCCTGCGCCGGCACCTGGACGGGTGTCGATCAGGTCGTCGACAAGGTGTTCAAGGTGCTGGGCAGCGAATGGGAGGGCTACACCTTTGCGCTGGACCAGTTGATCGACGGCGGCGACCAGATCGTGGGCGTTGGCAGCTATCACGGCACTTACCGCAAGACCGGCAAAGCGATGCAAGCGCGCGTGACCCATGTGTGGCGCCTTGCTGGGGGCAAGATCGTCGGTTTCGAGCAATTCACCGACACCTTGTTGGTCGCGCAGGCCATGCGGGACTGATGTCGCAGGGGCCTGTGCACTGGCCTAGGGCAGTGCGCAGGCTGGCCGCCAAGGCGCCGAGCTCCTCTATGAGCGTGCCTCTGCTACGGAAGTGGCGGCAGGCCTTTCCACACCAGTACGCCGCGTCGTCGAGGCCTCCCGAAACACAGGAACACAGCAAACACAGGGGCAGGCCTCAAATCTGTAGTCTCCGCGAGACATCACTGACTTGGCACAGCGTTGCGAGCAATACATTTAGACCTGACCTTGAGTTCCCCGAGTTCCACCCTCCGCGCCGATTCACGACAAACCCTGCCCGTCGCGAGCTTCGCGCCAACTCCCTAAAGCCATTTTTCATGTCGAACTTTGAACGTAAGTGGTGGTTCTTTGCCCCCGTCACCTGCATCGGTGCCTGGCTGACCGTTCAACTCCTGTCCGTGGCCGGCATGTCAATGGGCGCGCTGTCCATCAGCCAGTGGCTTGTGTTCGCGCTGTGCTTCTTTGGCATCCAGCGTGGCCTGTCGTTCGCGGCATGGCTGGTCTTCTTGGCGGTGGCGCCCAAGCTGACGAAGCAAGGCGCCTAAACGTGCGTGAGCTCGTGCGCCTGCGCCGGCAACTGCGACTTCGCACATCGTGGGGCATGGCATCCATCACGCCGACTTCCTCCTGCGCTCGCCGTGCCCCACCAACGCAGTCGCTCGGCATCGACATGAGAGCGCTCGGCCGCTGAGCCGGGCTTCCATCGATACCGCCATTCTTATGCCAGCACTCCTGCTCCTCGCCGCCCTCGTCGCCTTGCTGATTTTCATTGGCTGGGAACGCCGCCGAGCAGCTAGCGGCTCGGTCACACCATTGCCGCGTGCTGCACTCAAGAATGGCTGGCGCGCGAGGCCCTTGCGAAGGTGGAAGTTCAGTGCCGCCCTCGGGCTCTTGCTTGGTGCCATGGCAGCTATTCAGTGGGTCCAGCCGAAAACGCCTCCGTTCACCGGGCGCTTGTCGCAAGTCATGACCTTCTTCCATGCGCAGTTCGGCATCCATGGGGTGTCGTACTTTTGGGCTGCATTTGCGGCGGCCATATTGCTCATCGCCGTTTTTCAGTTCAGGTCTGGCGGTGACTAACTGAATGAACGCTCAGTCAACAAACCGCTGCTGCAATCTGGGCACCATCGACTGCTAATCTGGCGCCCGTTTAGTTTCTGAATGGTGAATAGCGTCGATGCGATCCGGTCTTTTACTTCTGCTGCTAGCACGCCTATTCGGACCGGCTTTTGCCAACGACAACATCGCGGCGGTTCGCGACGCTGATGTGCCAATGAATCAGGCAATTCAGAAGGCGCGAGACTCCCTGGGCGCCTTCATGCAAATCAAAGAGAACCCCAAATCAGGGGCCGAGCGCTTCGAGCTGAAGGTCTCGTTTTCGCGCGAGCTGATGTGGGTGTCGCCCTTTCGTGTGAGTGGGGGCGTCAATGGCAAAGGCGATGGCTTTGAAGGCATTCTGAAAAGCGTGCCTCAGTACAACCCGACGCTGGCGTGGGGCAAGCAGGTCAGCTTCTCGCGGGACCAGATCGTCGATTGGGGCTACACCAAGGACGGCAAGCGGCATGGGCACTTCACCACTTGCGTGCTGCTGGCGCGGGTGAAGGCCGACGAGGCCGCCAAGATTAGCAAGGACATGAAGCTTGAATGCGCGCCATAGGCCAGTTTCTGTGCCGACTCAGCCCCAGTTTCCCGTAAGGCAATAGCCAATTCCACGATGCCCTCAATGCCAAGCCGCGATGCCGACGCCAACGCCGATGCCCCACCCTACTGCATCGACCCCGACCAGTTTCTCGACCTGAGTGGCGCGGTGCCGGTGGGGCGCGAGGACGTGATGGCGGCCTGGGATCGCGCGTATGCGCTTGCGGAGCAGCGGCTGCTTGAGCTGGGCCCCGAGGCGCATTTCTATGTAGTGTTCGGCCTGCAAGGCGCCGGCAAGTCGACCTGGGTGGCCGCGCAGAGCCAGCTGGGGCCGCGCCTGGCGGTGTATCTCTCCGGCCCACTGCCCTCGCGCCGGCACCGCGAGCGGGCCTTGCTGATGGCCGCGCGCGTGGGTTGCCGCAAGCGCATTGGCGTGTGGATCCATGCGCCCTTTGACGTCGCCATGGCGCGGAATGCGCAGCGCAGCGGGCTGGCGCGAATCAAGGAGGAAACCATGCGCCATGTCTTTGAAAGCTTGGAGCCGCCGACGCTGGAGGAAGGCTTTGATGAAGTCATGGTGATCAGTTCCTCGCCCACCCCGGCCTAGGCCAAGGGCGGGCAGCCCTGGTGCGCTACATTCACGCGGGCTGGTGCCGGGCACGCGCTTCGTGGCCACCCAAGTGGATGGATGGGTAGATGGACTGTTAGGAATCAAAGCTCAAGATGCGAGTGCTGTTTGTGGACGGGATTGGCGGCGCGAAGATCTATCGCGGCGAACTGCTGCGGCGCATGGCCCAGAGCGGGCACCAGATCGAACACTTCTCATACCTCACGGCGCGGCACAGCTTCAGCGCCCTGCAGGCCCAGGTTGCGGAGCGCATTCGCGCGATGGCCGCTGGCGGGGACTACGCCCTGATCGGCTATTCCTTCGGTGGTGTGCTGTTGCGTGCCGCCTTGCAGCAAGCCGGGCCAGCCCTCCGGCAGCCTCGGCATTTGTTCTTGCTGGGCTCGCCCTTGCGGGCATCGAAGCTCAGCAAGTCTTTCAGCCGCTGCATTGCCTACCGGATGCTGACGGGTGACTGCGGCCAGGTGGCCGCCTCAGCGCGGCGGATGAATGCGATCAGCCGGCCTGATGTGCCGACCACGTGCATCGTGGGCACCAAGTCCATTGCTGGCCTGGCTCGGCTGGCCGGCCACCGCTCGCGCAACGACGGCATGCTGTCAGAGTCGGAAACCTGCCCGCATGCTTTTGCGGACGCGCATTACCTGAACGAAAGCCATCCGCTGCTGCCCAGCCACGGCGAAGCCATCGCCATCATGTTGGAGCGCCTGGCTCGCATTGAGGGGCGCCCGGTCGGGGGCTGAGGGCGCCCCCAGCGTGCTGCGGCAAGCGCCAATGGGCTGATCTCCCTAACCGTGCAGTTCTTGTGACTGGGACGCGCGCTGCTGCGGCACCGCAGCGTAGGATGAAGTTTTCATCGCGACACGGTCACAGCCATGCCAAGCTCAGCGAAACACCCCGCGCCCGCCAGCGCTAAACGCGCACCAAAGCAGGCCGCCGAGCCGAAGGCCGCGCCAAAGTCCAAGCCCAAGCCCAAGCCCAAGCCCGAAACAAAAGCGCAAGCCAAGCCGGAATCCAAGCCCTTCTTGCGCTTCCACCATTCGCCAGCGCTGCGGGTGAAGACGCTCAAAGTGTTGCTGGCGGTGGAGGCCGCTGAGCAGGCGACGGAGCACGCCGATGCGCTGACGGACCTGGTGCTGAAGCTGACCGATCAGGGCTTGGACCAGTACTTTTTGCAATCGCTCAAGGCCACCAAGGCGAACTTTCTGGTGCAGCAGTCGGCCGCGCTAGGCATGGCGGGCGTGAACAAGCTGATGGGCACGGTCATCCGCAACATCATCGGCCGCATGGACGACAAGCAGTTGCTGGTGGTGTGCGGCCAGATTCGGCAGTTCATGGCCTGAGGGCGCCAACCTCAGGCCAGCCTGGCAGCGATCAACTCACTGGCCGAGGCCTTGCAAGGCCAGTGCAGCTTTCAGGGCTTCAAAGCAGCGCGCGTCGATGGCGGTGCCCACCGTTTCGCCCATGATCTCCAGCGTCTTGGGGATGGGCACGGCGCCGCGGTAGGGCCGCTCGGCGGAGATGGCGTCAAAGATGTCGGCCGTGGTGATGATGCGGGTTTCCAGGCTGATGTCGGCGCCTATCAAACCCTTGGGGTAGCCAGCACCGTCCAGGCGCTCATGGTGGGCGGCGGACACACGGGCCAGCTCCGCGAAGGGCTTGATGCGGCCCAGAATCGCCTCGGTGTACTGGGCGTGCAGCTTGACCTGACCCCACTCTTCTTCATCGAGCTTGCCGGGCTTGTCCAGAATCGCATTGCTAACGCCTAGCTTGCCCACGTCGTGCAGCAAAGCGCCGCGTTTGAGCCAACGCCGGCGCCCATCATCCAGGCCCAGGGTGGCGGCGATGGCGTCCACATACTGCGCCACGCGCATGCTGTGGCCGCTGGTGAAGGGGCTTTTCGAGTCAACCACCTGGCCGAAGGCGGCGGCAATATCGTCCAGATAGTCGTCATCCAGCGGCAGGCGCTGATTGCTGGGCTCCAGCGCGCGCACCATGGCTTCGATGTCGGGCGACTCCATGCAGGCCCAGAAAGCCTTGTCGCTTGCCAAGGACTGGAAGGCCGAGCACAGCTCGGGGTCGAACCAGGTGCCGGTGCGGGCCGACACTTCCTGCAAGGCCGCCGCCGGGCCATCGGCGGTGCGGAAAACGTCGATCACCTGCGACAGCAGGGCGATGCGTGAGTAGAGCGGGATCTGCGGGCCCTTGAGGCCGCTGGGTTTGCCCAGGCCGTTCCAGTGTTCGTCGAGGCCATGAATGCCGTCGGCCACGGTCTCGGGGAAGCGCAGCTGGCGGGCAATGTCGGCGCCGCGCTGGCAGCGGGTTTGAATCAGCTCATGCGCGAGTTCGGGGCCGTTGCGCATGATGTTCATGATGGCGCGAAAGCGATCCGCCATGCCGGCATTCAAACCGGTGTGGCTGAACACAAAGCGCAGCATTTGCGGCAGGCTGTCGCCCACGGTTTTGAAGTCGCGCTTGAACTGCAGATCGTCGGTCAGATACAGCTCGCAGATGCGCGCGGCATTGCTGCTGCAGCCCAGGTCTTTCAAAAGCAAGGTGTAGTACAGCTCCCAAAGCGCTTGCTCTTGCAGGCCGATGGCTTTGCCGATGTGCATGCCGATCCAGCAGCAGCGCACGCAATGGCCTTTGGGCTGGCCTTCGGTGATGTCCAGCGCGTGACTGAGTGAGCCGATGAGTTCGGCCATGGTCAGGCCCATGTCGGCGTCGTGCGTCGTACCAGGCTGCCCGGGCTGCCCGCCGTGCGTGAGTCGTTCCATCCCAGTCCTTCCTCGGTGCGTCACTCTTGCGCCCGATTCTCAGCGAGAACGCGCGCCATCTTTGCGCTTGGCGACGCATGGCCACGCGGACTGTGTGACTTGCAGCCGAGAATGCCGCGGCGCTGCCAGCCACAGGGCCGCGTCCCCTGCCCTGGCGACGCCGAACGGCCATGGATTTGCGGGGCATCAACGCAAAGGGCTGAGATTGGTTTAGGCTGGCAGCACCCGTACCAAACTGCGGAACATTGCGAGGCCAAAGCAGTCTTTCGGCCACTTCAACGTCCACTTTCAAGGGAAGCCCATGAACACAGATGCACGATCCTTCAAACGCCTGGTGTTGCCCACCACCTTGGCCATCAGCCTGCTGCTCAGCGCCTGCGCCAATATGAGCGCAGAGCAAAAAGGCACAGCCACCGGCGCCGGCATCGGCGTGGCCGCGGGTGCCGTGTTGGGCGGGCTGATTGGCGGGCGCGATGGTGCCACCACCGGCGCCTTGCTGGGCGGCGCGGCGGGTGCCGTTGGCGGCAATATCTGGTCCAAAAAGATGGAGGCCAAGCGCCAGGCGATGGAACAGGCCACCCAAGGCACCGGCGTGGAAGTGGCGCGCACGGCAGACAACCAGCTCAAGCTACAAGTACCCAGCGATATCTCCTTTGACACCGGCCGCGCCGACCTCAAGCCCGAGCTGCGCACGGTGCTGGAACACTTTGGCAACGGCCTGAGCAACGACCCCTCGCTGCGCGTGCGCGTGGTGGGCCACACCGACAGCACCGGCAACGACACCATCAACGACAAGCTGTCGGTGGAACGCGCCAACTCTGTGCGCAACTTCCTGGTTGACCGGGGCATCAGCCCGGGCCGGATCGAGGCCGCCGGCCGTGGCTCCCACGAACCCATCGCCGACAACGCCAGCGCCGAGAACCGCGCCAAGAATCGCCGGGTGGAAATCTTCCTGCGTGAGCAGGACAAGCCGGCATAAAGCAGCGGGAACCTCAGGGCGCGAAGCGATGCTTGCGCCCTGCCCGCTGACCGACGACGCCGCCCGCAGCGGCCTTCGCTTGAGTTATTCCTGCGGCAGCTTGCGGATCACGCTGGCAGGCCATTGAGCCAGCACCAGCAAGCCTGCCATCAGCCACATCGGCGCCGCAGCCAACGTGACGCCTGCCAGCAGGCCAAAGCCCACAGGCATCGCAACGGTGGCGCTGTTGACCACCATCATGCGCAGGCCCAGGGCCTGACCTTGGCGATCCGCTGGCGTGACCTGATGCAGCAGCGATAAAGCCATGGGCTGCACCGAACCCAGCGCCAAGCCCAGCATGGCCGAGCCCATCATCATGCCCGCCGCGCCCGGCAGCCAGGCATAACCCAGCAGCATCACGGTGGCAAGCAGCATGGCGGCGCGCACCGCCTTCAACTCATCGAGTGAATCCGCAAAGCGCACGATGGCCAGGCGCACGCAAGTGGCGGCCACCGCGAACGAACCCAACACCAGGCCGATTTGCGAGGCGCTCAAGCCCTTGGCATGGCCCACCACCGGCACCACAAAGCTGTGCGCGTCCCAGCTGGCCGACAGCACCACATTGACCAGCAGCAGATTGCGCAGCGCCGGGTCACGCAGCAAGTCCCAGGCAGGCCGCGCCTTGCTGGCAGGGCTAACCGGCTTGGGCGGGTGGCGCGGCACTTTTTGCGCCAGCGCCCAGGCAATCAGCGGCAGGGCCAGCGCCAGCACAAAGGCAGCGCGGAAGGAAATATGGTCAATCAACAGCCCCGCCGCCACCGGCGCCAGCGCATTCGACAAAGCCGGCCCCAACGCCACCCAGCTGAAGATGCGCTTGAGTTCGGAGGGCTCATCCGCCATCAGCCCGGCCTCGCGCTGCAAGGCCACGGCGGCCACCGAGATGGCGCCGCCGCTGAGCAAGCAGCTGAAGGCAATGCTCCACAGCGACTGCCCCAGCAGCGCCACCACCGCGCCGGTGAAGGCCATCAACACACCGATGCCAACGGGGCGATGAAAGCCGTGTTTATCGGCTTGGCGCCCGGCCCACAGCGAGAGCACGATGGGTGCCATGGCGAACAGGCTCAGCAAGACGCCCACCGTCCATTCTCCATAGCCCTGCTTGAGCGTCCACAAGCTGGCGGCCACACGGGTGACAGCCATGCAGGCATGCACGGCCACCAGAGTGGCGATCAGCCAGGGGAAGGCACGGCGCAGATCATGCGGCGGCGGGACAGCTCCGGCAGCTTTGGCCCCGGGGGCGGCTTCAGCGGGATCGGCATCACTCACATGTCAGCCTCATCAGCCCCGGCATCAGCACCGTCCAAGGCGTCGGCCGGCAAACCGAGCTTGAGCAGCTTGCTGGCGGCCTCATCGGGCAGCGACTCCACGCTGCGCAGCTGGCGCGTCATCGCGCGGGTGCGGGTTTCGGCCTGGTCGATGGTGTTGCTGGCTTCTTGCAGCTTCTTCTTGGTCTTGGCCAGCACATCGCCGAACTTGCCAAACTCGGTCTTCACCGCGCCCAGCACCTCCCAAACTTCGGCCGAGCGCTTCTCCAGCGCCAGGGTGCGGAAGCCCATTTGCAAGCTGGTCAGCGTGGCCAGCAAGGTGGTGGGGCCCACCAGCATCACCTTGTGCTCGCGTTGCAGGCTTTCCACCAAACCAGGGCGGCGCAGCGCTTCGGCGTACAGGCCTTCGGTGGGCACGAACAGCATGCCGAAATCGGTGGTGTGCGGCGGGGCGATGTACTTCTCGCGAATGGTCTTGGCCTCGGCGCGCAGGCGCAGCTCGATGGCTTTGGACGAGGCCTCGACGCCGGCCACATCGGCGCGGTCCTGGGCTTCGAGCAGGCGCTCGTAGTCTTCACGCGGGAATTTGGCGTCGATGGGCAGCCACAGCGGCGCGCCGTCTTCGCGCTGGCCCGGCAAGGCAATCGCGAACTCAACCCGCTCGCTGCTGCCGGGGATGGTGGCCACATTGCTGGCGTACTGCTCGGGCGTGAACACCTGCTCCAGCAAGCCGGCCAGCTGCACCTCGCCGAAGATGCCGCGCGTTTTCACATTCGTCAGCACACGGTTGAGCGAGCCCACATCGCGGGCCAGGTTCTGCATTTCGCCCAGGCCTTTGTGCACCTGCTCCAGCCGGTCGGCCACTTGCTTGAAGCTCTCGCCCAGGCGCTGCTCCAGCGTGGCGTGCAGCTTCTCGTCCACGGTGGCGCGCATCTGCTCGAGCTTCTTCTCGTTGTCTTGCTGAATCGCCACCAGGCGCTGCTCCACCGAGGCCTGCACCTGGGTCAGGCGCTGGTCCACCGTGGCGCGCATCTCGTTCAGGCGCTGTTCATTGGCCTGCGACAAGGCCTTGAGCTGGGCGCTCATGGTGTCAGACAGGCGCTGCATCGCCTCCAGCTGCGCTTGCACGCTGCGCTGCGCCGCCTGGTCTTGCGCCTCACGCGCGGCCAGGGCTTGGGTGTTAAGGGCTTGCGTGGTGGCTTGCAAGCTAACGCTCAAGTCTTGCTGCATGCCGGCGAGCTGCAGGCGGAAGGCCTCGATCTGCTCGTTCTGCGCACGGGCGATCTGCTGCATGGCGTCGAGCTGGGTCTGCGCGCTGCGTTGCTGGGCTTCGTCCTGCGCCTGGCGGGCCGCCAGGGCTTGGGCATTCAGCCCTTGGGCGGTGCTCTGCAAGCTGTCGCTCAGGCCCTGCTGCAAGCTGCCGAGCTGCAGGCGGAAGCTGTCAATCTGCTCGTTCTGGGTGCGGGCCACATCGCCGCCCTGGTTCAGCAAAACTTGCTGGAACTGGCTCAGGGTTTGCAGCAGCTCTTGGCGCATGCCGCTGGCGTTCTGGCTGAGTTCGTGGCGCAATTCGCGCTCCAGGCGCTCACTCGATGCTTGCACGATAGGGCTGAGCTGGGCGCCCATATCAACACCCTTGTCCTCACCCCGGCTGCTGGCCTGCCACCACAGGCTCACGATCAGCAACACCAACACCAGCGCCAGCAGCGCCAAGATCACAATTTCAACAATGCTCATGCCGCCATTGTCTCAGGCGGCACCCGCTTGGCCTGAAATCATCAGGCCGCCAACTCGCGCCCATTCACCGCCGTCAAGACCTGGCCCCCGGTCAGCGCCGCGATCAGGTTGTCAGCCGCCAGATTGCACATGGCTCGCCGGGTGGGCACCGAGGCACTGGCGATATGGGGCGTCAAGACCACATTGTTGAGCGCCAGCAGGCGCGGGTTCACCGTCGGTTCGCCTTCGAACACGTCCAGACCCGCTGCGGCCAAGCGGCCCTCGCCCAGCGCCTGGGCCAGCGCGTCTTCATCCACCACGCCGCCACGCGCGATATTGGTCAGGGTGGCGCTGCGCTTCATCAGGGCCAGGTCTTGCGCCTGGATGAGGTGGTGCGACTCGGGCGTGTAGGGCACGACGATCACCATGTGGTCCGCGCGGCTCAGCAGCTCTTGCTTGCTGACCCACTGCGCGCCCAGCGGTGCTTCTTGCTCAGGGCTAAGGCGGCTGCGGTTGTGATAAATCACCTGCATGCCAAAGCCCAGGGCACCACGTTTGGCAATGGCCTGGCCGATGCGGCCCATGCCCAGAATGCCCAGGGTGCTGCCGTGAATATCGGCGCCGGCAAAGAGATCCACCCGCCACTGGGTCCAGTCGCCCCGGCGCAGGAAATGCTCGCTCTCGCTGATGCGGCGGGCGGCCGCCATCATCAGGGCGAAGCCAAAGTCGGCGGTGGTTTCGGTCAGCACATCGGGCGCGTTGGTCAGCAGCACGCCGCGCGCCGTGCAGGCCGCCACATCCACATTGTTGTAGCCCACGGTCATCAGGCACACCGCCTTCAGCTCCGGGCAGGCGTCCAGCAGTTCAGCCGTGATCTGCTCGGTGCCCGAGGCAAACAGGCCTTGCTTGCCGGCTAGGCGGCGCTGCAGTTGCGCGGGCGTCAGCGGTTCGTTTTCGTCGTACCACTCCACCTCGAAGTGCTCGCGCAGGCGCGCCACCACGTCGGGAAAAATACGCCGGGCGATCAGGACTTTGGGCTTCATGCGCTGCACCCGTTCAAGCCAGAAAGCGGGTGAACTCGGCCACCGCAGCGCGCTCGGTCACCAGGCTGTTTTCCACCGCGGCCGGGTCGGCAAAGCCCAGGGCCATGCCGCACACCAGCATCTGCGTGGGGGCGAGCTGCAGCTCATCCGCAATCAGGGCGTGGAATTGGGTGAAGGCGGCTTGCGGGCAGGTGTGCAGGCCCCGGGCGCGGGCCGCGATCATGATGTTCTGCAAGAACATGCCGTAATCCAGCCAGCTGCCTTGCTGCATCACGCGGTCGATGGTGAAGATCAGGCCCACCGGTGCGTCGAAGAATTGGTAGTTGCGGCCGTGCTGGTGCTGCATGCGCGCCTTGTCGGTCTTGGCAATGTCCAGCAAACCGTAGAGGTCCCAGCCCACTTTGCGGCGGCGGTCAATATAGGGCGAAGCCCATTGCTGCGGGTAGTAGGCGTATTCCTCCTGGTGCGCGGCGTTCTGGGCTGGGTCCAGATAGGCGGCCAGGATGCGGTCGCTCAGGCGCTGCTTGGCCGCACCCGTCAGCACATGCACCTGCCAGGGCTGAGTGTTGGTGCCGGAGGGCGCACGTGAGGCCACGCGCAAGATGTCTTCCAGCGTTTCACGCGGCACCGCCTCGGGCGTGAAGGCGCGCATGGAGTGGCGGGTTTCAATCGCGGCGTCCACAGCGGCCGTCTCGGCGGGCGTGGGCATGGCAAAACGTTGGGCTTCAGGCGTAGGCGTTGTCACAGGGTCAGTCCTTTCAAAGCACTCAGATAAGCATCAGGCAATTGGGCTACCGGCCGCCGGTTCTGGCGGTCCACATAAACATGCACGAAGTGCCCGCGCGCGGCGCACAGCGCGGCGCCTTCGGCGAACAAGCCGATCTCGTAGCGCACGCTGGAGCGGCCCTGGCTGTGCACCCGCAAGCCGGCCTCGATGCGCTGCGGGTAGGCCAGGGAGTCGAAGTAATTGCAATGCGTCTCCACCACCAGGCCGATGACGGCGCCGTGGTGCAGATCCAGCGCGCCGGCTTCGATCAAGTATTGGTTGACCGCCGTGTCGAACAAGCTCAGGTAGACCACATTGTTGAGGTGGCCGTAGGCGTCGTTGTCCATCCAGCGGGTGCTCAGCAGTACAAAGCGGGCGTAGCTGTCGCGGCCGTCGGCCACGGGGCGGGGATTGTTGTTGGTGCTGGGTGCGCTGGCGGTCATGGCTTGCATTCTTGCATTGGGTTCGGATTGGATGGCTCGCCTGGGCTGGCGGGCAAGGCATTGGCGGAATTCGGCTCATCCCCAGGCTGCCACCACTGCTGCCAAAGTTGCCAGCTGCGCGCCGCCGCCTCCAGCGTCGCGACCTGGCAGGCCACCGTGGTGCTGAGTTCGCGGCCGTAGCCGCCGGCCATGCTCAGGGCCACCGGGATGCGGCGCTGGCGCAAGAAGTCCAGCACCTGCTGGTCACGCGCCAGCATCCCGGCGCTGGTTAGTTTGAGCCGGCCCAGCCGGTCGCCCTCATGCGGGTCGGCCCCGGCCAGGTAAAACGCCAGCTGGAATGGCCCGGCTGCGTCGATCTGGCGCAGCGCCGCCGTCAGCGCGGCCAGATAGTCGCCGTCGCCGCAGCCATCGGCCAGCTCCACATCAAGGTCGCTGGGTTGCTTGCGGAAGGGGAAGTTCTTGGCCCCGTGCATGGAAAAGGTGAACACGCTCGGGTCATCCCGAAAAATGGCTGCCGTGCCATTGCCTTGGTGCACGTCCAGATCGATCACCAGCACGCGCAGCAGCCGGGCGTTGGCGCCCTTGTTGGACTCACGATGCCATTCCGCCTGCATCAGCCGGGCGGCCACCGCCACATCGTTGAAGACGCAATAGCCCGAGCCCTTGTCCGCCTGCGCATGATGGGTGCCGCCGGCCATATTGGCGGCCACGCCCTCGCCCTCAAACAAGGCCGCCCGCGCCGCCATGATGGTGGCGCCCACCGAGCGGCGCGAGCGCTCCGCCATCTGCGGCGACCAGGGGAAGCCAATCTCGCGCTGCTGCGCGGCGCTCAAATGGCCCTGCAAGACAGCGTCCACATAGTCCTGGGTGTGCGCCAGCGCCAGCTCGCCCTCACTGGCGGGCTCGGCAGGCTGCATGCGCAAGAGCCCCGGGCTGGCCTCGAAATGCTCACGCAGCAAACGGTATTTGGACTGCGGAAACGGGTGGCCGGGCGGCAGGGCCAAACTGAAGGCATCGGAATGAAAGGCGCGCATGGGGACAGACGATAGCCGGAACTGCGGCTGAGGGTCTGTCATGCCGGCGTCATTGGGGCGGCTGTAGCTGCAGGGGGTCCGGGAGGTCAGTGCCCACCCTTCAAGGAAAGCGCCCCTGGGTCATGACAGACCCCAGGGGCGCGGATCACCGCCCATGAGCGAGCGGTGATAGGCTACTGGCCTTGCGACTTACTTCTTCGCCGCAGCCTCCAGCCCCGGCACATGCTCTGCACCCGTCACGATCTGCGCAGTCGATTGGCGCACGGTTTCGCCCAAAGGCTCGACGCGGCCGCCCAGGCATTGGCCCAGGAAGCTCTCGGCCACGGCGTTGAAGCCGATGCGGTTATTGGGCTTGTTGAAGCCATGGCCTTCATCGGGGTAGAGCACATAGGTGACCGGGATCTTCTTGGCCTGCATGGCCTGAACGATCTGGTCGCTTTCGGCTTGCTTGACGCGCGGGTCGTTGGCGCCTTGGCCGATCAGCAGCGGGCGCACGATCTGGTCGGCCTTGTAGAGCGGCGAGGCGGCGCGCAGGATGGCTTTGCCCTCCTCGGTCGTCGGGTCACCCATGCGGCTATACATCTGCTTCTTGCCGGCTTCCCAGTACGGGGGGATGGTGCCGAGCAGGGTTTCCAGGTTCGAGGGGCCGACGATGTCCACCGCGCAGGCGAAGGTGGTGGGCGTGAAGGCCACACCGGCCAGGGCCGCGTAGCCGCCATAACTGCCACCCATGATGGCGACCTTGTCCTTGGTGGTCACGCCTTGCTTGATGGCCCAGTCCACCGCGTCCAGCAGGTCGTTGTGCATGGCCAGGCCCCACTGCTTGTTGCCGGCATTGAGGAACTTCTTGCCAAAGCCTGTGGAGGCACGGAAGTTGACCGCCAGCACGGCATAGCCGCGGTTGGCCAGCCACTGGTGATAGCCGTTGTAGCCATGGCCGTCACGGGCCCAGGGACCGCCGTGCACGAACAGCACCAGGGGCACGGGCTTGTCGGCCTTGCCATCACCGTTCTTGTCGGCATCCTTGGGCAGGGTCAGGTAGCTGGGCAGGATCAGGCCATCGCGGGCCTTGATTTCCACACCGTGCATGTCCACAAGCGGCGCGCCCTGCAGCTCGGGGCGGGCGACGTAGAGCGCCTGCAGTTTTTTGGCCTTGCGGTCGTAGAGGTAGGTGGCTGCAACCTTGGACACCGGGTCGATGCCGACGATCCATTTGTCGTCGTTGCGGGTGCGGCTGGCGACGTAGACCTCGCCCTTGCCCAGCTGCTTCTGCAGCCAATCGAAATCGGCCTGGAGTGTTTTGTCCAGGAACTTCCATTCGCTGTCCAGGTACTCGACGGCATAGGCTTGCACCACGCCGCTGGCCGGGTCACGCAGCGTGGCGCCCAGGTCGGCGCGGGCATCTTGTGCCAGCACGGTGCGCTTGCCGCTGGCCACGTCTTCGGCGATCACGGCAGTGGTGTCGGTCTCGCGGGAGTCCATCCAATACAGGGTCTTGCCGTCGTGGGTAAAGCCCAGGGGCGAGGTGCTGCTGTTCTCCAGATTGGTACTCAGACTGGGTTTGTCTTCGACCTTGCCGTCTTGCACCTTGAAGAAGTCCATGCCGCCGGCGCCGTTGGGGCGCATGGCCAGGCGCAGGTTCAGATCGTTGTCGGCCTGGAAGCCGGCAAAACCATCCGCCTGCATCACCAGCTTGAGCTCACCGGTCTTGAGGTTGAGCAGATGCACATCGTGCCAGCGCGGGTCGCGGTTGTTGATGCCGATCAGGATTTCATCGACACGACGGGTCGAGAAACCCGTGGGGCGCACGCGCACCTTGTCGAAGGGCGTGTAGTCGCGCTGGGCGCCGGTCTTGATGTCCACGCCGTAGAGGTGGAAGTTCTCGTCGCCGGCGTTGTCTTTGACGAACAGCACCTGCTGGCTGTTGCCGGACCAGAAATGACTCGGGATCGGGCGGTCCTTGGATTCGGTGATGGACTTTGCCGCCTCGGGCTTGTCGGCCGGCGCCACCCAGACGTTCATCACGCCATTCACGGGTGCCATCCAGGACAGCCACT
Source organism: Roseateles sp. PN1 (assembly GCF_038419725.1). Classification (NCBI taxonomy): domain Bacteria; kingdom Pseudomonadati; phylum Pseudomonadota; class Betaproteobacteria; order Burkholderiales; family Sphaerotilaceae; genus Roseateles; species Roseateles sp. PN1. The sequence continues at coordinate 29,812 of NZ_JBCARA010000019.1, forward strand.
GGCCGTCCGGGCTCAACTGGGCGCCGCTCTTGACCGGGTTGCCAAACAAGGCAGAGCGGGCGATCAGCGGCGTTTCGGCCGCCAGACTGTCGGCCTTGGCTACGGGCGCGGTGGCTGCATGCGCGGCTGTCGCCAAGGATGCGGCCAGCGCCAGACTCAGCGGCAGCAGGGAGAGGGGAGCAAGACCGAAAGCGCGAACAGGAGTCATGGATGAGCACCTCATGAGAAGGAATTGAGACCCGCAGCATAGACCTCAGCAAGGCGCAGCTGGGGCGGGCTGCGACGGGCAGCGCAGGCGGTGGCACGGCCTGCGCCCAGGGCGGATGAAGTGCCGCCGGGGGAGTTCCGCAGGGGGACTAGAGCGCAAACGGCACTGCAAGCAGCCTCAGGGGAGGCACGGATCCCGAGGTCCGGTCTGGGGGCAGGCCTCCCAGATTTGAGCGAACCAAGTGTGCAAAATGCAAGACCTGACCCCATCTCGCCATCTCTTGCCCCCCGAATGAATACACCACGACTCGCCCGCCTTGTCATCACAATGCATCTCGCGGCCCTTCCCCTTGGCGCCATGGCGCAGTTGCAACTGGGCGAGAAAGCCCCCAACGAGTTGGGCAGAGCCAAGAACGGAGATCTAGTTCGCATCCCAGACAGCCCTGCTCAAGTGCATGCCGTGACCTTCTGGGCGTCTTGGTGTGGGCCTTGCCAGGTTGAACTGCCAATGCTTGAAAAGCTGCAGCGGGTACTTGGCCCCGACAAGCTGCGAGTGATCGCAGTGAACATTGAGGATCGGGATGTGTTTCGCAAGGTCACCCGCGACATGGCCGACTGGAAGATGACCCTGAGTAACGACCCATACAAGACCGCGCAGAAAACCTACAAAGGCGGGCCGATCCCGCACCTGACGATTATTGGCCGTGATGGCATGGTCAAAAAGGTCTTCATCGGGTACTCGGGGGACGAGCTAAAGACCGTAGTAACTGCCGTCGTCGACGCCATCAACGAGTAGGCTCAAGCCCAAGCCCTCCGTCTGCACGGGGTCGCTCTCCGCACGGGGTCAGGTCTCCCAAATTGCAGCGAACCCATTGCGCTGAAAGGGCGGCCCGCCTTCATCTCAGACCCCATCTCGCTGGCGCTGCAGCTTCACGCGGGAACCGCTTGTGTATGCCAACGCACAGACCTGATTTATGTGCGGTTTATGGTCAGCAGCGTGCATGCCGCTGATTCGCAGCCGGCGCATCTCAGCAGCAAGGGAGTGGTCACGTGATGAACATCAATTCGAAGATCAGCATGCCGCCCAGGAGTCGCGCCCTTGGCACCAACTTTGCGACCTCGGCGCTGCTATTGGCGATGGTCGGCGCAAACTCCGCCATGGCCTTGCCCTTGTTGGGCACTGACTTGTCCACTTTCACGGTGCTGGGCGCAGCCACGGTGACCAATGTGCCCACCAGCACCATTTCCGGCAATGTCGGCGTGTGGTCAAGTGGCGGGGCCAATGCCATCACGGGCTTTTTGTCCTCTCCGGGCCTTGCGGTCGCCGACCCGCAAGTGACGAGTGGTCTTGTCCACGCGGGGACTGCAGGCGCCGCGGCTGCACAGGGCCAACTCACCTCGGCCATCACCAATCTTTCCTCCCTCGGGGTCGGCACCCTGTTAGGCGCCGATCTGGTTGGCATGACACTCACTCCTGGCGTCTACACCGTGCCGGCCGGCACGAGCAATTTGTCAGGCGCACTCATTCTGGACGGGCAAGGCAATGCCAATGCGGCCTGGGTGTTCCAGATGGCCAGCACCCTCATTACCTCAGCAAACTCGGTGGTCAGCGTCACCAATACCGGACAGGGTGCAGGCGTCTTCTGGAACGTAGGCAGCTCGGCCACGCTGGGCAGCAATACGAGTTTCATGGGCAATATCCTTGCCGTCGCCAGCATCAGTTTGAATACAGGGGCAAGGGACAGCTGCGGGCGCGTACTGGCCAAGACGGGCGCGGTGACCTTGCAGATGAATACGCTTTCCAATAGCTGCACCGGCTTGCTCAGCGGCAGCGATGGCCTCGGCGGCGGGCTTGACGTCACGACCAGCCCTGAGGGGATAACTTCAGTGGCCTTCCTGCCCTTTGCGCCTATCACCCCCAACGTCCCCGAACCGGCCAGCCTTGTGCTCTTCGGCATCGGCTTGTGCGGCATCGGTGCGCTCCGTCGCCGGCGGGGCTAAGTCATCACGTCACGGGTCAGGGCTCAGGCCTTCCAAAATGCAGCAAACCAAATGTGCAAATTGGGAGCGCTGACCCTGCCACCACACCCTCAAGCCTTCCCCATCAGCCCAGCGAAGAGCAAGCCCACGCCGAACAGCAGCCAGTCATTCACGATATGCGCGCCGGTCGAAACCCAGATGTTCTTGGTCAAGATCCAGGGCAAGGTGAGTACCAAGCGCGCAGAGCCGATCACGACGATGCACTGGATCAGGTTCCAGTCATAGGTGGGCAAATGAATCAGGCCAAAGAGCAATGAAGAGATCAGCCATGCGCTGATGATGGCGCCCTTGCGCCCGGCGCCGAAATGGACCGAAAGCGCCTGCATCAAGGCCAGAAAAGGCAGCAGCGTGAGAAGCTCTTCGCCAAACAATTGAGGCACGGTTTTGGCAAAGAAGGCCATGCGTCCCGCTGCGTCCATAGAGCCCAAGAGCTGCGCGGCGCCATTGGGCGTGACTTCCGTCAGCACGCTAACGATGGCACCGATGCTCATGCTGACAACGATGTTTAGCAAAGCAAAGCCAAGCATCAAGCGCAGTTCGCGCACGCCCACCTTGCCGAAAATCACGGTCCAATGTTTAGGCGCAACATGCGCCAGCGCCACCATTGGCAATACCGGAAACAAAACGGCCGGAATCAGGGCCCCGAGCACCCCACCGGGCCAAGGAATCGGCAAGACCAAGACGAGAAAACCGGCCGCGACCGCTCCCAGGACGAACAACCACTGCCGAGCTGAAATCGTCGTGGGTGCATCGTTGTAGAACGGAAAATCGCCGACGGGATCTTCCAGTCGCCGAAGTCTGTGTTCAGACGCAAGTGGGCGTGAGGTGTCCAAGGTCACGAGGGTCTTCCTTCTGTTCTAAGTTGATTGGGGCCAGCAAGGGGTCAGGCCGCCCAAATTGCATCAAGCCAAACTGCACACGATGGCACTTCTCCCGAGTAATGAGCAATGCCCAAGCGAACTACACAAACCCCTGCGCCTTGTAGCTGGCCAATCCCGTTTGCGTGAGGGCGGCCAACTGTTCGAAAAGCGGCTTGTCGACTTCCTTGAAGTTGAAGCATGACTTCCCTTGCATGCGAGCCTTGAGCTCTGGCGAGATAGCGTCCAGAAGATCAGGCTTCAGGTACACAGGCATCAAGTGGAAGCTGACGAATGACTTCTTAAGCTGAACCGCACCGAAGAATAGTGGCTTCTTGTTCGCCTGGATGTGTTTGGTGTCGAGGTACAGCTCGGACTCATCGTCCTTCTTTGCATCGAGTGTCTTGGCGTACGGCGCCAAGATCGACTTGAGTTCGTGGAAGACAGGATTCAGGTCTGACATGGCGATACTCCCGCGTGACGAAGGATGCGCTTGCGTGTGAGGGGATCTCGTGCACGATTTCAGCGACCCAAATGTGCAAAATGAGAGAACTGACCCCTTCTCCCTAGGAGGTGCAAATGGCTGCCACCTTGGTCCTCATCCTCGCGCTCATCATTGCCAGCATCGCATATGCGAGGGGCTATCGCTCGGCCCATGAGGCCAAAACTTCCAATGCTGGCTGGTTTGGGCTTGGCATGCTGGGGCTGCTTTTTGCGGGGCTCTGAGCTTCAGGCGGAGCTGGTAACGAACCCGCTGCTTACGGTTTTGGCATTGCCCTCGTCTTGGCACTTCCGATCATGCTGCTGGTGGGCGTGGCTTCAGCAGTTGGCAGAGCAATGAGCAAGCGCAGGCGCAAAGACAAAGGCCAAACACAATGACGGGCAGCCACAGCCCTTCCATTTCAAGTCGCACCTAACGGGGCAGTCAAGCAAGTTTGGACTCTGCGAGGCCGCTATTGGCGCCCTGCTCCCTTTCTATGCTGCGGCGCCATGGACCCACTCCGTATCAGTCGACACGCTGTCAGGTCGACTCGGAACTGAAGAAGAGGGCACGAGACAAGCACAATGCGCCCCCGCTGTCGCTAGACAAAGTCATGAGCACGTCACGCCCTGCGCGCATGCTGGCTTGGCAAGAACTTGCAGGGCAACAACCGCCCGGCTTGGCCTTATTACATTTTTTTGCTGCATTGCAACAAAAAAGTGCTTGCAAAAGAAATGCCCCTCCCTATACTTCGGTTTGTTGCAGTGCAACATTTCACTGTCGAAGTTTGACTTTGCAGATAAACACGGGGGTAGCCCCCAATTCAAGGAGTGCTCCATCATGCTGACCGCAGAACAAATCATCGCCGCCCACAAAGCCAATATCGAAACCCTGTTCGGCCTGACGAACAAGGCGTTTGAAGGCGTCGAGAAGCTCGTCGAACTGAACCTGCAAGTGGCCAAGACGGCCCTGGGTGAAGTGGCTGAGTCCACTCACGCTGCCCTGTCGGTGAAGGACGCTCAAGAGCTGCTGGCCCTGCAATCCTCGTTGCTGCAACCCAGCGCCGAGAAGGCCGCTTCCTACAGCCGTCACCTGTACGACATCGCTTCCAGCACCAATGCCGAAGTGGCCAAGGTTGCTGAAGCCCAGTTGGCCGACATCCAAGCCAAGTTCTCGGCCGTGGTTGAGAGCGCTGCCAAGAACGCCCCTGCCGGCACCGAGAACGCTGTTGCCCTGGTGAAGTCGGCTGTTGCCGCCGCCAACAACGCTTTCGAGTCCGTGCAAAAGGCCGCCAAGCAAGCTGCTGACGTCGCCGAAGCCAACTTCGAAGCCGCCACCAACTCGGCCGTCAAGGCCAGCCAGACTGCCACTCAGACCGCCACCCGCGCCACCAAGCGCGCCGCAGCCTGATCAGTCAGCGAACGAATCAGCAAGCCGCCGCTCGGGCCTTGATGGCCTCGGTGCAGCGGCCTTGCAGCCGGTAGATCAGTCAGTTAGCCGGCCAAGTTTGTCTCCTCGGTGCATGCCTGCACCGATTCAGCCCAGCGCTTGCGCTGGGTTTTTTTATGGCCGAACGCTTTTCAAGCCAGCGCGGCAAGACCTGACCCCAAGCCTGGCCAGACACGCATGTGGCGGGACGGCTAGCCCATAAGATGCGGGCACTGTTTTTTAGCCCTCACGGCCTCACCTTCTTGCGCATCCCCATGTCCGACCCGACCTCGCTCGCCCCCGCCCCAGCACCGCTGGCGCAACGCCCGCCCCGGCCCTGGTCGCGCTGGCTGGCCGTGTCGCCCGCGCAGGACGACAAATGCCCCAACTGCGCCAGCCCTTTTCCTGACCCCAAGCCCAAGTACTGCGGCGAATGCGGCCAAGAAACCCTGCTGCGCGCGCCCAAGCTGGGCGAGTTCTTGCAGCAATTCGGTGGCAGCTATCTGGCGATGGAAGGGGCTTTGTGGCGCACCCTGGCCAAGCTGATGGTGCCGGGGCAGCTGACGCTGGAGTACTTCGCCGGGCGGCGCCGCCGCTATGTGCTGCCGCTGCGCATCTACCTGACCATCAGCCTGCTGGCCTTGATTTTGCTGCGGATTGTGACCGCCACCCAGATGGAGACCGCTTCGGCCGACTTCATCAAGATCGACACGGCCGACAAGAAGGATGTGCAGATCATTGGCATGGGCGGCTTCGAGGCCGGCATCAAAGATGGTGTCTTCTTTTGCAAGAAGCTGCCCACCTCGACGTGCGAGCGGCTCAAGCGTCGCTTCAATTTCGACCCCGCCACCATGGCCACCGAGCTGCAAGAAGGGCAGGCGCGCTTCTTCAGCCATCTGGGTACCGCCATGTTCTTGCTGCTGCCCAGTTACGCGCTTTGGCTCAAGCTGGTTTATCTGGACAAACGGCGTCGCTACACCGAGCACCTGATCTACGCCTTGCACTTACACGCCTTCTGGTTCGCCATGATTGCCCTGGTGATGGCGGGCAAGCTGATGGGTCTGTCGGGCGCGCCCGCGTGGGCCGGGCTGGCCTCGATGCTCTACCCACTGGTCGCGATGAGCCGGGTCTACCGCTCGCGCTGGTGGAGCACCGGCCTGCGCGCCTTCGCCGTGCTGCTGCTCTACTCGATCACCATCAGCATGGCCCTGGCCGGCTTGATGGTGTGGACGCTGCTGAGTTGAGGCACAAAGTGGGCGCTGGCGCGCCCACTCATCGGCCCTGCGGCGGCAGGCCCAAACGGTCCAATTGATCGGCCACCAACTCGAGCCGCAGCAGCGGGTTGTCCAGCTGCATCAGGCGCTGCCGCTCTGCGTCGGCCAGTGGCAGCATCTCGCTCCAGCGGTTGGACAACCAGCCGCTGTCCTTCCACTGGTAGGGCGGCTGAAAGGGCAGATCTACCGCTGCCGCGCCCTGCTCCAGGTTGTGCAGCAAGGTTTGCAGCAAGACGGCGGCCGGCGCCAGATCGGCGGGCACGGCCACCGCCACATCGTCGGGCAGCAGTTCAATCTCACCCATCCACAAACCATGCGGCAGGCATTCACTGCGAAGCAGACGAAAGCGCTGACCACCATGGCAGCGGATCTGCAGCAGGCCGGGGCCTTGCGACTCTAGCCAGTCGATATGCGCCAAGGTGCCGATGTCGTGAAAGCGCTCCCGCACAAAGCCCGCGCCATCGGCCGAGGCCTCATCGCGGCGGCGCAGCTCGCCGCCCTCGATCAGGCTGACCACGCCAAAGGCCTGGTCGGCCTTGTGCTGGCGCGCGATCATGTCCAGATAGCGTGGCTCAAAAATTCGCAGCGGCAGATAGCCGCCGGGGAAGAGCACCGACTGCAAGGGGAAGAGCGGAATCGTTGCGGTGCTCATGATTCGGTGCCTCGCGGGATGAGCCAGGCGGAATCAACCGGCTGGGGGAGAAGGGAATCAACTAACGCGTCTTGGCCTCAATGCGCGCCCGCAACTGCGGCAGCATCAGGATAGCTGCTTCGCGACCCGCCTGGATGGAGCGGCGACGTGCCGTGAAGTCGGCACTGCCCACACCGTCGAGCTTGGGCCGAATCACCACATCGGCCTCACTGAGCTCAAAGTTATTGATGCTGCGGCCCATGATGGAGAAGGTCTGCATCAGCATGCGCATCGCATCACCCGGCGGGTTCTTGTCCGGCGGCGAGGAAATGTCCACCGCTAACACCAGCTCGGCCCCCATCTGCTTGGCAAAGCGCACCGGCACGGGTGCCACCAGGCCGCCGTCCACATACTCGCGGTTACCAATCTTGACCGGCTGGAACACCGCCGGCACCGAGCTTGAGGCCCGCACCGCCACGCCGGTATCACCACGCCGGAACAGCGCGCCCGAGCCGTCCGACAAATCGGTGGCGACGATGCCCAGCGGCAGCTTCATCTGCTCAATCAGCTTGCCGCCAGTCTTCTCGCGCACATAGCGCGCCAGCGCCTCGCCACGGATCAAGCCACGGGTCGGAAAGGCCCAATCGGTGATGGCCCCTTCGTCCATGCCATCGGCCAGCGTGGCCAGCTCACGGCCGTTCATGCCATAGGCATACAAGGCGGCCACCAAGCTGCCGGCCGAGGTGCCTGCCACCAGGTCAACCTTGATGCCCTGCTCTTCCAAGACCTGAATCACGCCGATGTGCGCAAAGCCGCGTGCCGCGCCACCACCCAGCGCCAAGCCCAGCTTGGGTAAGACCGGCGGCAGCTTAGGCGCAGCCACAGGGCTGGCGGCAACCGGGCTGGGTGCCGGGGCCACCTCGGGCGCTTTGGTCAGGGAAGTGCTGGAGCAGCCGGCCAGAGCCAGGGCCGCCAACAACAAGCCACGGCGGCTGAATGGGGTGATTGCGGGGCGAAGTAAATCGGAGGCAGGGTCAGAGAAAGAATGCATGCCGCGATTCTAGGGACCTTGCGCCGCTCCCCCCTAGATGTGAAATTGCGCGCCGCAGCAGCACTCCATAGACTCAGCGCCATTCAAGGCAAGGCTTGTGCAAGTCAAGCTTCTGCGGACGGGCGAAGAGCCGGGCAACAAAGCCCGGTCTTGACGGGCCCAGTCTTCCCCAGGCACCAGCGAAGTGCCGTGCGAGCACGCATGCCTCGCCATCACGAGGTTTTAGCCGGAAAAACTGTTTTGCTTGACGAACCGCGGTAGGCCGCGGTTGAAGCTGCTGCATGGCTGCTTGGCCGCCAGGTGCCGCACCCGAATTCAGTCATCACACCGTTCAGTCAGGAGTTCTCATGAAGCTAGGTTTCCCTCTCTCCATCCAGAGCCAGCTCCGCACCGGCATGCTGCGTGGGCTGCTGGCGCTTGCCTTGGCCAGCGCAGGCTGGATCGGCACGGCACAAGCCACGCCGCTCATCAGCGTCAGCGCCTCGAAGTCCAGCGTGAATGTGGGTGAGGTCTTCACCATCTATTTCGATATCAGCGGCTTCAGCCCAGCGGCCGGCAGCTCGCTCAGTACATTCGACATCAATATCTTGAACAACGCCGCCCTGGCGGGCCTGGGCACCGTCAGCTTCATCGACCCGGCCAGCGCCATCAACCAGCTCGACCTTGACGAGCCGGGGTCGATCGGCTTTTTCGGTGATGCCACCCAGGGCGCCGGCATGGTCGATGCCTTTGGCCTGTCGGGCAATAGCACGGCCTTGTTGGACGCCGACCAAGCCGACAGCTTCCGCTTCCTGAGCCTGAGCTTCACCGCCTTGGCGGCCAGCAGCGGCGCTGAGTTCGCCATTGATTTGAGCGACCCTGGCATGCTGTTCTTGGACAGCAGCGGCCGGCTGATGGAAGTGGACTACCAGTCGGCCCGCGCGGTGGTGGCCATCACCGAGGGTGGCGGCGGGCAAGTGCCCGAGCCCGCCAGCTTGGCACTGGTGGCCTTGGCCCTGGCCGGCGTGGGCCTGAGCCGCCGCAAGGGCAAGCAGGCCGACAGCGCAGGCAAGACCCGACCCTCAGGGCGGGCCATCCGGATGCTCGGCCTGGCCAGCGCCGCCTTCGCGGTAGGCCAGGTCTCGGCGCAGACCAGCAATCCACCACCGCTTGCAATCGCGGCATCGGCACCGGCCGCCACGGCGGTGGCCAAAGGCACGCCGATCGAGGTCGTGGTGCTGCAAATCGCCGGCTCGCGCGCCAAGGTGAGGGCGGTGGAAGACGGGCGTGAGTACTGGATCACCACAGCCCAGCCGCTGCCGGCCGACAAGCTCGGCGGCCGCCTGCAGGGCCAGGCCCATGCGCGCGGCGACGCCATCTTTGTCGCTGCCCCAGTGTTCCTCAGCAAACCCTGAGCCCCTTCGACTCAAAGGACGCCATCATGATGAAGACCTTTGTGCAGGCAGGCGCCAGCCTGACCCTGCTAGCTGGCAGCGCCTGCGCGCTGGCGCAGACCACCTCGCCCTTTACCCCGCCCGAACAGGACATGGGCAAATACGTCATCAATTCCGGCGCGGGCCTGGACAGCGGCTGCACTTTCCGCGGCAGTGGCCCGCTCGTCGTGCGCTTCAAGGTGCCCGCCCCTGTCAACGAGACCCAGCTCGACGGTCAGGGCAAGCTCAAAGACCCGGGCAAGCTGGTCGCCGACAAGGTGGTGGGCGCGCGCGCCAAGATTTCCTTTCCGGTCTATGACATTGACGACAAGGCCGTCACCGATGGCACTTACGCCCCCGAGATCGATAACCTTTCCTGGAACGGCACCTTCATCAAAACCCTGTCCGGCTTCAACAACCAGTGGGTGAATGATTCCTTCGAGGTCGACATTGGCGAGGTCAAGTTCGCCAGCCCGAGCAACCCGGGCGTGGTGAACGAATTTCGGGTCGACATCGACACCGGCAATGTTGGCAATGGCGAGTACTGGTGCATGTCCATCGACTGGGTCGGCATTGAATTCGACGCCGCCTACCCCTTCGCCCTGATTCACGGCATCGCCGCCAAAGACGACACCTGGGACGCCGCCGAGGCACCCGGCGTGCTCGACACCATGGACAAGAGCGGTGCGCTCTACAAGCGTTTTTTCACCGGCAACCGCAATGGTGCGGTGATGACGAATGCAGCGGACTTGAAGGGCCAGATTGCAGGCTATCTGGATCAGGTCAAGGCCAAGAAGGTCAACCTGATCGTCCACAGCAAGGGTGGCCTGGACTCACAAGCCATGGCTGTGCTGAGCCCGCCAGAATTTGAAGTGCTGTCGCTGGGCACCTTGTCCACCCCGCACCGCGGTTCGGTGGTGGCTGACCTGACCTTGCTGCAGCGCGCGCTGGCCAGCATCTACGAAGGCAATGGCCAAGACCCCAACGGCTATGCCCGCCGCTTTGTGGACAGCACCACCGCCGGCATCGCCAGCGGCTTTGGCGCCGGGCCCCAGCCTCCGGGGCTTAACGACTTGACCACGCAATCGGCCAATCAGGCGATCTCAGCGGGCTTGCGCGGCAATGTGGGCAATACCTTCACCATCGGTGCGGACGCCGGCCCCAACTGCAGCCGCGAGCCCAGCAATGGCGAGATCGACCCGATGAACCCTATCTCCGGGGTGCCCATCTTCGGCAACTACACCTATAACGCGCTGCGCCTGGCCTATATGACCATCTGCAACTTCAGCTCGGCCGTGCAGCTGAGCTTCGAGGTGCTGCCCAGCTTTGACCCCTCGGTCCCACCCATCACGGTGTTGACCTACCAGACGGTGCTGAACGCCAGCGCCAGCCCCAACGATGTGGTGGTGGCCCTGCCCAGCGCCAACCCGGGCTGGGGCACGCCACTGGGCAACCAGAACAGCATCAACCACTCGACGGTCAAGAACGGCGGCAATGTGCGCAAGATTCTTGATGAAACCATCAAACTGCGCTGAGCCAGGAGCCATCATGAGCTTGATTCGTCGCCACCCCTTTCATTCATTGCGCTCGCTACGCCTCTCCACCCTTTGCCTGGCCCAAGCCCTGGCACTGGGCCTGAGCCTGCTGGCCCCCGCTGCCCAAGCGCAGAACACCGGCCTGGTCAACGCCATGGCCACCAACACCCAAGCCGGGCCCATCGCGGCCGGCGCCACCGAGCTGCGCTTGCCGATTGCGGTCTCGGCTTTCAACAGCCTGAAGCTGCAGCTGATCCTGCCAGTGAGCGGGGCACAAATCAGCCTGATCGACCCGCAAGGCATGGTCGTGATCCCGGCCAATGACCCGCGCATCAGCTTTCTGGACGGCGCCAGCCTGACGCCGCCGCTGCCGGGCGGTCTTTTCATCACGCCCGAGATCGCCAACCCGGTGGACGGCAATTGGACCTTGCTGGCCACTTTCCCGCCCGCGCCCGTGCCCACGGTTGCACTGCTGAACCTCTACGCGCAGTCGCCCTTCCAGGTCGGCATGGTGCTGAGCGGGCAAAGCTACCGGGTCGGCCAACCGGTGCCGCTGGGCGTGCTGGCCTTGAACCAGGGCCTCCCCATCCTGGGCCTGGCACCTAGCCTCACGCTCAAGAAGGACGGCAATCCGATTGCCAACGTCAGTGCAGTGGACAGCGGCCAGGCCGCTGACTTCGACGGCCTGGCCAGCGACGGTATCTACAGCCGCGGCTACACCTTCAACCAGACCGGCCGCTACCAGGTCGACGCCCAGGTGGACATTCCCACCGCCGGCGGCGGCAATGTGCGGCGCACGGCCACCGGCTTTGTGGACATCGTGCCGGCCAACTTCACATTCGGCGCGGTCAGCAGCTCGGTCACGCGCGGGGCCAACAACTGCATCAGCAAACTCAATATCACGCTGACCGGCACGGTCGCCCTGCCCGGCACCTACAGCACGGCGGCTACCTTGCTTGGCCCCAACGGCAGCGCCAGCGGCAGCCTGCTCAAGCGCGCCAACACCACGCTGGCGGCGGCCGGTGCTTTGTCGTCCACCGTGTCATTCAGCTCGACCGAGATCCGCCAGCACTTCAGCGAAGGCGGCAGCTTTGTCGTCGAGCCGCTGGATCTGCTGGCCTTCGCGGGCGCTTCGCCGCAGCTGGAAATGCGCCGCAACAATGCGCTGAGCTTCAGCGGCATGCCGCTGGAACAGTTCTGTGCCGCCGCCATCGAGGTGGCCAATGGCGCCACCGTCAGCCCGGTGCTGCGCGGCGGCCATATCGGCCAGCTGGACTTCAGCCTGCCACTGCGCGTGATCAGTGCCGGCAACTACCAAATCTCCTTCAAGGTGATTGATGCGCAAGGCGCCGAGGTGGGCCAATTCGGCCTCAGCCGCGCACTGACTGCCAACAGCAATACCGCCATCACCGCCACGGTGCTGGCCGACAAGCTGCAACGCAGTGACGGGCCTTACCGCATCGAATCGGTGCTGGTGGTGGGCGGAGGCAGCACGGCACAAGCTTCGCGGGTGCCGGTGGCCGCCAGCGCCATCTCGCGCTGGCAGTACTTCCCCACCATCACCGGCGACCTCAACGGCGATGGCAGTGTGAACGCCGCCGACCGCGACCTCTTGATGCAGTACCGCGGCCAAAGCCCGCTGATCCCCGGCGACCGCCGCGACCTCAACGGAGACGGCAAGATCGATCTGCAAGATGCCCGGCTTTTGATCCAGCGCGCTTGTACGGCGCCCAACTGCCCGCGCAACTGAGGTCGAAGAGGCGTGGAGTGAACGCAGCGCCCGCAGGTCTGGCGGGCGAGTGAGTGAGTGAGTGAGTGAGTGAGTCAGTGAAAGCAAGTGAAAGCGAACTCAGGGCCTACATACAGCCATGTATACGGCCCTGAGTTCATTGGCCTGCTCGGCGCTCAGCGCCACGTCTTGCAACTCGGCCACCAGCCCCGCTTCGCTGGGCCCAAAGCGGATCAGGCCGACCCGGGCCAGCACCGTCAGCGGCCCGCCAAGCGCGGCCAGCTTGTCTGCGCTCACCCGCACCGAGATGCGACCCGCCCCCGCCGCCAGCAAGCTGGAGCCGCTGACCATGCGCGATCCCGCCGGCCCGACCAGGCTGATATTGCAGGCATAGTTGCCGGCAGTGGCCACATTCACCGCAAAGTCAAACAGCACGGCGCGGACGCAAGCCCCGGCAGCGCCCGCTTGCTGCTCAAGCCGCAGCCCACTCAAGGCCAGCGCGGCCTTGGGCGCGGTGGCATGCAGCAGCAGTTCGGCCTGCAGGGGCTTGGCCGTGGCCCGGAATTGGTGCTGGGCTGTGAGCCGGTACTCCCCCGCGGCGGGCAGGATGAAGCGGGCGATCAGGGCACCGGGCTCATCACTGATCAAGATGCCGGTCGCGGTACGCGCGCCGGCCTCGGCTTTGGGGCTGGCGACGAGTTCACCCCGGCTATCGCGCAGACTCAGCTGCGGCGCCGTCGCCGCCCAATTGGTGAGCGGCACGCCGTAATCCTGGCCACGCAACACCAGCTGCAAGGGCTCACCGGCGGCAATCATTGAGCCTGAACTGCCGGCGCTCAACAAACTCAGGCTCAGCTCGAAGCGCGGCAAGACGCGGTAGCTCAGCAAGACCTGACCCTTGGCGCCTGCTCTTGCTTCAAGCTGCAAGCGCCAGCGCCCCGGCGCCGCATCGCGCACCGCCGGCAAAACGATGGCATCGCCCAGCTCGGGCCGCCCCGCATCGGCCTGCGGCGTCAACCCCAGCTCGGCAGGCGTCTTGCGCCAGACCAGCGAACCCAGAGGATCCAAAAGGCTGATGGCCGCGAGTTTGGCCGTGCTGCGCAGGGATGAAAACACAAGGCGATTCTCCGGCTCACCCTGGACCTCAATACTCAGGTTCAGCGGCCCGCCGCCAGCCGGCAGCGCCGCTGTGAGCTGTTGCGCCTTGATGGCTGCCGTGCTGCTATTGACCAGCTGCTGCTGCGCGGGCGCCTGGGCTTGTGCAAATGCATCCATACGGGGCCAGAGAGTCATGGCCAAGCCGCCCGCCCAAGGGCCGAACTGCCGGCGCGATACATGCTTGGCGAAGAACATGGGGCGGATGGTCGCATACCTGGCTCCGACATGGGGCAAGACCGGGGGGCCGAGTGCCCCGCAGCCACCTAGACTGCCTCACCATGACGAACACGCCCTCCCCCAAAAAATCCGGCCTGCGCCTGCTGCGCCGCAGCCTCGCTGCCCTGCTGCTGATCCTGCTCCTGCTGATCGCCCTGGCCTGGACGCTGCTGCGCGCCAGCCTGCCCCAGCTCAATGGCAAGATCACGCTGCCGGGCCTGCAAGCGCCCCTGAGCATAGGGCGTGACGCCTTGGGCACGGCCGTCTTGCAAGGCGAGCACCGGCTCGATCTGGCGCGCGGCCTGGGCTTTGTGCATGCGCAAGAACGCTTTTTTGAGATGGACCTGACGCGCCGCTCGGCCGCGGGTGAGCTGTCCGCCCTGTTTGGCGCCAAAGCCCTGGAGCGCGACAAGCAGCGCCGCATGCACCGCATGCGCGTGCGCCTGAGCGAACGCTTTCAGCAACTCAGCGCCGCGGACCAAGCCCTACTGACAGCCTACGCCAGCGGCGTCAACGCCGGCCTAGCCGCGCAGACACTGCGGCCCTGGCAGTACCTTTTGCTGCAGGCTCAACCGCAGGCCTGGACCGAAGTGGACTCGCTGCTGGTGGTGGCGGAAATGTTCTGGATGCTGCAAGGCAGTGGCATCGATGCCGGCTTTGAGCGCGCCCGCCTGCGCGAACTCAGCGGCGATGCTTTGTTCGACTGGCTCAACCCGCGCGGCGGCCACTGGGACGCCGCGCTTGACGGCAGCAAGCTGCCTCCGCACGGCGCCATGCCCACGGCCGAAGCCTTTGACCTGCGCAAGCAAGCGGCGGCAGCGCCCAAGCAGGCCTTGAGCTTCAAGCCAGAAAGCGGGTCAGGGTTTGAGCTTGGGATGGGGGTCAGCATGGCCAGCGGCGGCGAAGCCCCCGTCATCGGCAGCAATAACTGGGCCGTGTCCGGCCAGCGCAGCGCCCACGGTGGCGCCTTGCTGGCAGACGATATGCATCTGGGCTTGTCCGTGCCCAGCATCTGGTACCGGGCGCAGCTGCAGCTGGGCCAGGGTGGCGCAAGCCAACGCGGCGCTGGGCTGACGCTGCCGGGCATGCCCAGCTTGGTGGTGGGCAGCAATGGGCGGCTGGCTTGGGGATTCACCAATGCCTACGGCCAATGGTTTGACTGGATCAAACTGCCGGCCAATCTGCCCCCCGAGCAGATTCAGCGTTACCAAGAAACCATCGCCATCAAGGGCGAAGCCGCGCAAACGCTGGAAGTGCGCGAGTTCAAGGGCGCGCCCATCGTGCGCGAAGACAAAGCCAGCGGCCAAGCCTATGCCCTGCGCTGGATCGCTCAGCGCGGCGAGGCCTTCAATCTGGAACTGGACGGCATGCTGCAGGCCGGTTCGGTCGAAGAAGGCCTGCGCATCGCCCAAACCAGCGGCCTGCCGCATCAAAACATCTTGCTGGCTGACAGCCGTGGAGCCATCGCCTGGACCATTGCCGGCCGGCTGTGGCGCCAGGCCGGCGTGGCGCAGAGCTACGCCCGCTTTCAAGCACCCGACAGCGCAGCGCCTGACTGGATGCCCCGTGCGGACTACCCCGTCGTCAAGAACCCCAGCCAGGGCCAGCTGTGGACCGCCAACAACCGCCAGATCGGCGGCGAAAGCCTGGGCGACGGCGGCTTTGACCTGGGCGCGCGCGCCCGCCAGATTCGTGACCGTCTGAGCGAGCGCGCCCAGCACGACGAGCAAAGCCTGGCGGCGATCCAACTCGACAACGAAGCCCGCTTCATGCAGAGCTGGGCCCAGCGCCTGGGCAAGGTGCTTACGCGCAGCCAGCGCCATGACGAGGTGGCCGCCATGCTGCAAGCCTGGAATGGCCGCGCCGATGCCGACCAAGTGGCCTACCGCCTGGTGCGTGCGGTGCGCCTGAAAACGCTGGACCGCCTGTGGGCCGCCTGGACCCTGCCCTTCCTGGGTGAACAACAGCTCGACGAGAAGCGCCGCACGCCCTGGCGCGCCCAGTTCGAATACAGCGCCAGCGCGGCGCTGGACCAGGCCCCCGCCCATCTGCTGCCGCCCGCCTACGCCAGCTGGGACGCCCTGCTGCTGAGCCAGTTAGACCTTGCCATCAACGAACTCACCCTGGGCGCCACCCAGCCGCTGGGCCAAGCAACATGGGGCCGACACAACGCCAGCAAGATCCAGCATGTACTGTCCAAGGCCATCCCCGCGCTGTCGATGTTCTTGGACATGCCCAGCCAGCCGCAAGGCGGCGACAGCAATCTCCCCCATGTGGCCCAGCCGGCCTTCGGCCAGTCGCAGCGTCTGGTGGTGGCGCCGGGCCGCGAGGCGCAGGGCTTGTTAAGCATGCCGGGCGGGCAAAGCGGCCATCCGCTCTCGCCCTACTACGGCGCCGGCCACGCCGCCTGGGCGGCAGGTGAGGCCACGCCTTTGCTGGCGGGCAAGCTGACGCAGTGGCTGGAGGCCAGGCCGCAGTAAGCGCTAGTTACCTGTTGTCGCCGGCCATCCATGCGGCCTTGAATGCCGCAATATCTGCAGGCTCAGGTCGGCGCCGGCAATGCCAGCACCGCCTCGGCCAGTTCGCGCAAGGCTGCCACCGTGGCCTGTAGCTGCTCGGGCAGTGTGGCCAGCCAGGCGGCATCGGGCGCATTGCCTTGCTCCAGCTGGGTTTCGCCACTGTCCAGAAACTGGGCCAGACGCTCGGCGCCCAAGATGGCGGCCATGCCTCGGCAGGCGTGCACCTGAAGCTGGGCGGCCGCCAAATCACCCGCATGCAAGGCCGCCTCGACCTGGCCCGGCAGTTCGCTCGCTGACGTGGCAAAGCCCAGCACGGTGCGCTGGTACATCGCCGCCTTGCCCATGAAGCGGTCCACGGCCAGCTGGATTTGAATGCCCTCGCCCAGCGCCCGTTCCAGCAGCGGCGCCGGCACCTGCAAGGTGGCGAATTTGGGCGCCGCTGACGCGCTCGCTTCCTCTGAACCGGCCGACGTGGGCCGGCATAACTTCCGAATCAGATGCACTAGGCGATCCAGATCAAAAGGCTTGCCCACATGCTCGTCCATTCCCGCGGCCAAGCAATCGTCGCGGTCCGAGGCCATGGCATTGGCCGTCATCGCCACGATGGGCAGGCGCAGGCCCAGCTCCTCGCGCAGGATGCGGGTGGCGGTGTAGCCGTCCATCACCGGCATTTGCACATCCATCAACAAGAGGTCAACCGAGCCCACCTCGGCCCTCATGAAGTCCACCGCCTCCTGCCCATTCGAGGCCAGGCGAACCGTGGCGCCGGCGTCTTCAAGCAGCTCCTGCGCAACCTGCTGGTTATTGAGGTTGTCCTCCACCACCAGCAAGCGAATGCCTGCCAGCGGGGCCAACTCGGCGCTTGCAGACGCAGCGCCAAGCTGTGCGCTGGCGGCGGCAGCGTGCTTGTCCGGACTCAGCGCCTCACGCAAAGCTAGCGCCATCAAGGGCTTGACCAGGAAGGCGCTCAGCTGCGCTTGCTCGCCCTGTGTCAGCGCTTCGAGCTGCAGCGCCGTGCCGCTCATGACGATAGGCAGCTCGGCCAAGCCGGGCTGGGCCCGCAGCTGGGCCAGGCAGGCCCACACATCTTCACCCGGCAGCAGCGCGTCCACCAGTGCCAGGTTCAGCGCCAGGCCGTCGGGGGCGGACGCAGCCATCAAGGCCTGCGCCTCGGCCACGCTGGCTGCCGCCACCACTTGCCAACCCTCGGCCGTCAAGAGGCGGCGCAACACGTCGCGGGCCCGCGCGTTGTCATCAATCAGCAAGGCCAGGCCCTGCCGCGGCGAGGCTGGGCGCGGGGCGCTGACACCAGGCTCGCCTTCGGCCTGCACCAGCGGCAAGTCGAGCTGAAAACTGAAGCGGCTGCCCTGACCCAAGGCGCTTTGCAGCGTGATCTGACCGCCCATCAATTCCAGCAAGCGCATGCTGATGGCAAGCCCCAAGCCGGTGCCTCCGAACTGGCGTGTGGTGGAGGTTTCAGCCTGGCTGAAGCCGGAAAAAATCTTGGCATGGTGCTCCGGCGCGATACCGATGCCGGTGTCCGTCACCGTGAATTCCAGGCGGGCCGCCTCTGCATCGCGCTGCAAGAGCTTGACGCCCACCACCACCTCGCCGCGGGCCGTGAACTTGAGCGCATTGCCGGCCAGGTTGATCAGCACCTGCAGCAAGCGCAAGGCATCCACCTGCAGCAAGGGCGGCAGTTGCGGATCCAGATCAAACAGCAAGTCCACCGGCTTGGCGCCCACATTGGCGGCCAGGATCACCGACAAATCGCGGAAGACCTGCGTCAAGGCATGCGGCTGCGGGTCCAGGGCCAGCTTGCCGGCCTCGACCTTGGAGAAGTCAAGAATGTCGTTGAGCAAGCCCAGCAACGAGCGCGCCGCGCCCTCGGTCTTGCTGGCGTAGTCGCGCTGGCGCGTGCTGAGCTCGGTGCGCTGCAGGAGTTTGAGCAGGCCCAAGATCGCGTTCATCGGCGTGCGGATCTCGTGGCTCATATTGGCCAGGAAACGGCTCTTGGAGCGCGAGGCTTCCTCGGCCTCCTGGCGGGCGTGCACGAAATCGCTGATGTCGTGGAAGCTGTAGACCAAGCCGATCACCTCGCCGCGGTCCATCTGCGGGCGGGCACGGCGTTCAAACAAACGGCCGTTCTTGAGCTTGGTGATTTCGCAGACTTCGTGACCCGCCTGTTGGCTGAAGGCGTCGAAGTCGTCTTGCAGCTCCCACGGCGTGCTCAGCTTGTCCATCAGGCAGGCGATGATGGCTTCGCTGTCTTGCAGCAGCACGGCCTCGGGGATCTCCCACATGGCGCTGAAGCGGCGGTTCATATTGACGATCTGGCCGGCCGAATCGAGCACCAGAATGCCTTCCCAGATCGATTCCAGGGTCGCCTGCAACTGGCCCGACAGCGCCGCCAACTGGGCCTCGCCGCGCTTCAGGCTGGCGCCGTCACGCACCCGCAGCACCAAGACGTCTTCGAAGTCACCCCGCAAGCGGCGGATCGACTTGATCACCGGCAGCGCCACCCCGTCACCGCAGATGTACATGGACTCAGCGTTGTCGATATCGCTGCCGCCGCCCATGCGCACATCTTCCCAGTAGAAGATATCGGCCAGGCTGCTTTCCACCTCGGTGATGGAGCGCCCAACCAGCGGCGTGGCTTCATAGCCCAGGGTGACTTCGGCCTGCCGATTCGCCGAGATGATGTTGAGCGACTTGGGGTCCACCACCAAGAGCATCTCGGAGCTCTGGTCGCACATGACGCGATCCAGGGTGGCAGCATCCCAGCTCATGAGGGCTTGCCTCCGTCAAAGAAGTAGTTGACCCGCTTGCGCGGCGCCAGGTACTCATACACCGCGGCCGGCAGCTGGCTGGGGCGGTAGGCCTTGCTGATGTGGACATCGCCCTCTTCGTTGAGGTCCAGCATCATGGCTTCGCTCTTCGGAATGCCCGCGTCGTAGGTGATGACGGTGGGCTTGAGCGGCCGGGCGGCGTTGACGCGAATCACCAGGCCAATCACATCATTGGACAGGCCCACGATGGTGCCCGGCGGGTACACGCCCATGAACTTGATGAAGGCCTGCAAAAAGCGCGGATCAAAGCGGCTGCGCTGCTGCGCGAACATCTGCGACAAGGCCTCATGCGGTGTCAGCGAGTTGGCGATATTGGGTGCGTTGCAGAGGTTGTCGTAGGTGTTGATGACTGCGACCAGGCGGGCCAAGGGGTCGATCGCCTCGCCCGACAGCTTCTTCGGATAGCCGCTGCCGTCAAAGGCCTCGTGGTGCTGATAGATGATGTTGCAAAGCACATTGGACAGGCCAATCTTCTTCGCCAGGTCCAGACCGTACTGGCAGTGCAGCTCACGCGCCTCGCGCTCAAACTTGCTCAAGGGCCCGGCCTTGCGCATGATGTTCTCGGGAATGTCATTGAGCCCGATGTCATGGAACACCGCCGCCATGCCCACCATCTTGACCAGCTCGGCCGGCATGCTCATCTCCTTGCCCAGCACCATGGCCAGCACGGAGACATTGAGTGAGTGCAGGTAGACATCCTCGTTGCCGGGCTTGTCGCCCATCACCTGAATGGCCAGATCCGGCGCCGCCAGCATCTCGTCGACGATGCCGCCGATCAGCTCGGTGGTGTCATTCAGCGCCTGCTGGGGCTGCGAGTAAATGGTTTTGTTGATGCCTTTGATGACCCCGGCGGCATTGGCGAAGGCGCGCTCCACTTTCTCAATCTTCTCGCGGTGCTCGGCCAACTGCTGAATGCGCTGCTGCTTGGCGGCCATCAGGGCGGCCAGCTCGGCCTGGCGGGCCAACTCCTCCGCGGTGGGCGGCGCCGGCGGCTGCTCGCTCTTGGCTAAGGGCTTCACATCGCTCAAGGACGGCGCCCAGCGCACACTCGCCAGGCCCAGGCTGCGAATGGTCTGCAGCTGCTCTTCGGTCTTGATCTTGAAGTTATTGAAGTTGAAGGGGTGATCCATCCAACCCACGTCCAAGTAGACGTAAACGCCCACGCGCAACTGATCAACGGTGATGCGATGTTCGTTTTCTGCAGCAGACATGGCGGCAATTATTTGAGCATGTTTCCAAGCGCTTGGGGCAGTCGAATCAGTGCCAGAAGCGCGCAGGCTGGGCTGGCAAACTGGGCAGGACGTTCAGCTCTTTAACTCATACGGCGGCAATTCCGAAGACCTGGCGCAGATAGGCCAGGAAGGTTTGGTCCTCGCACATGGTCTTGCCTGGGCTGTCGCTCAGCTTTGCCACCGCCTGGCCATTGCAATGGGTCAGCTTCATGACGATGTTCAAGGGCGTCAGCCCCATATCGTTGGAGAAGTTGGTGCCGATGCCAAAGCCCAGCTGGGTCCGATCAGCGAAATGGCGGTACAGGGCCAGGGCGGCGGGCACATCCAGGCCATCGGAGAACACCAGGCGTTTGGTGTGCGCGTCGATGCGCAGCTTGGCGTAATGGGCCAGAGCCTTCTCGCCCCAAACATAGGGGTCGCCGGAGTCATGCCGCAAGCCGTCAAACAGCTTGGCGAAATAGAGATCGAAGTCGGCCAAAAAGGCGTCCATGCCGACCACATCGGTCAGCGCCACGCCCAGGTCGCCGCGGTACTCCTGCACCCAATCTTCCAGCGCGGCTTTTTGATGGTCGCGCAGGCGCACGCCGGTGGCCTGGTAGCTTTGCAGATACTCATGCGCCATGGTGCCGATGGGCACCAGGTCAAGGTCGCGGGCCAGCAAGACATTCGAGGTGCCTTTGAAGAACTGCGGCACCTCGGCCTTCAAGGTGGCCACCATCTCGCGCTGCCAGGCGCCGGAAAAGCGCCGCCGCACGCCAAAGTCAAACACCTCGAAGGGATGGGCGCGCCGGGGCTCATGTTCGAAGGCGCGCAAGTCGGCAATCTTGCTGGCCAGGCGTTCGCGGCCCAGGCGCAGCGCACGGGCTTGGTCAAAGCGGCGGAAGTAAAGCTCGTTGACGATGGCCAGCACATAGATCTCAAAGCCCATCACATGGACTTGCGGCCCGCGCGCCACCAGGGTCAGGTCTTGCCGCCCATCGACCTCGCTCACGCCTAACTCTATGAAGTCACGCTGGAAGCGAAAAATGCGCAGGAAGTCGATGAAGTCAGACTTCATGAAGCGCAGGCCGCTCAGGTAGCGCAGCTCGTCGGGCTTGAAGCTGAGCGCACACAGGGCGTCCAGCTCGCGCGCGATATCGGGCAGCAACTCGGCCAGCGGGTAGTCAGGCTGGGAGCGGCAGGCGAACCGGTACTCGGCCTGCGCCTGCGGGTGGCGGTGCAGCATGGCCTGCCACATGGTGAATTTGTAGAGATCGGTCTCCAGCAAGCTGCCGATGACGGGGGCCGCAGATGAGCCCACTGCGTCACTCACAGCGCCACTCACAACGCCGCCTCGGCCAGCCACTGCCCACTGCTGCACACGCGCAAACCGCGCGCCTGCATCTCATCCAAAAAGACCTGGCTCTGGGCCTCAAAGCCGGCCACCGGGCTCATGCAATCGCTCAGCAGCACGATGCGGCCCAGCAGATCGGCCGGCCAATGCGCCACCAAATGTTCCAGCGTGGCTTTGACGCAATGGCTGCTGGCCTCACCGGCCACCAGCAAGGTGCCGGCTGTCGCCAGGCTTTGCTGCAAGCCCTGGTTGAACTGGCTGGCGGGGTCGGCGGCATCGGGCACTTCGGCCTGCAGGGCGCTGTAATGCTCGGTCCAGGGGTTGCTGCCTTTGAGGATCTTGCGTACCGGCAGCAAACGCGACTCTTCCCAGGCGCTGCAGGCCGCTTGCACATCGGCATGCACCGCATGACCCCAGGTGCCGATCTCGCAGTGCACCGGCCAGACCATCAGCTGGTAGCGCCCACCCGCCTCCAGCGCATCCAAATAAGCCTGGCAGCGCGGGACCTGCGCCGGATCACGCGGGCGGAATTGGCCGGCACGCAGCGCCTCGGCGCTGATGATCGTGAAGGGCGGCACGGGCTGAGCGCTGGCGTCCTGCCACCAAGCAGGATGGGCGATGTCCAGGCGATGGTGCGAGTCCAAGGTGAGCGTGATCGCATCCAGCTTTGCCTGGCAGGAGCGCATGAACTGGGCCAGTCGCTGCATATCGGCATGAGCGCCAGGCACTGGCAGTGCGGGCGACAGCCTGCCCCCAGTGGCCGGATCGGGCGCTCGATAGGCCTCGGGCAGATCGCAAAAGTCGTTCTGCGGATCGATGATCAGCAAATGCAGGGGATGGAGGAGTTGGCTAGGCACGATGAGAATTGAATCTTCGAGGCCTTCAATGTACAAGGGACGCCAGGAGTCTGCGCGGCGGCATTTGCTGATGCGACACTGCGGCAACACCCCAAATAACTTGCGAGAAGAATGACAGAAGTCCCGCGCATACCCATGAGCGAAGAACGCTTCCGCGTTCTGCCTGAGCCGCAGGCGGCCTCCGTGCGCTGGGTGTTCGCGGGCTCATGGCGCTTGAGCGACCGTTTACCCCAAGCAGCCGAGTTGATCGCCTTTGCCGCCGAGAGCAAAGCCGAAGGCACCACCATCAGCCTCGACGGCCAGCAGCTCAGCGCTTGGGACAGCGGCTTTGCCGTTTTGATACGCGGCCTGATCCAGCAACTGCAGGCCCAGGGCGTGCAACTGGACCTCAGCGCCCTGCCCGACGGTCTGCGGCGCTTGCTGCACCTGGCCGCGCAGGGTGAGCCACCCGACGCGCCCCACGCCGTCGCCAACATCGGCTTCATCCATCGCCTGGGCCTGCTGACGCTGGAGATCGGCGCCGATATGCGCGCCTTCGCCCGCTTCATCGGTGAGCTGCTGCAAGCCACCGGCGAGGCGCTGCGCGGCAAGGGTTCGTTTCGGGCCCGCGACTTCTGGAGCATTGTTGAGCAATGCGGGCCGCAAGCCTTTGGCATCGTTTCCTTGATCAGCTTTTTGGTCGGTTTGATCCTGGCCTATATGGGCGCGGCGCAATTGGCCCGATTTGGCGCCCAGGTGTACATCGCCGATCTGGTGGGCATTGGCATGGTGCGGGAAATCGGCGCGCTGATGACAGGCATCGTGGTGGCCGGCCGCTCAGGCGCGGCCTTCGCGGCCCAGCTGGGCACCATGCAGGTCAACGAAGAGATCGATGCCTACCGCACCGCCGGCATGGCACCGATGCGCTATCTGGTGCTGCCCCGCATGCTGGCCTTGATCTTGATGATGCCCATGCTGACCATCTACGCCAGCGTGATGGGCATTTTGGCCGGCCTGAGCGTAGCGGTGCTGGTGTTCGGCCTGGACGCCACGGCCTATTTCAGCCAAACCGTAGAGACGCTGAGCCTGACCGACTTTGGTGTCGGCCTGGCCAAGTCCTGCGTCTACGGGGCGATGGTGGCGCTGGCAGGTTGTTTGCGCGGCATGCAGTGCGGGCGCAGTGCGCAGTCGGTGGGCGAAGCGGCCACCTCGGCGGTGGTGACCGGCATCTTGCTGATCGTGGTGACGGCCTCGATGTTGACCATCGTGTTCTACAAACTGGGCATCTGAGCCGGTGTAACCAGCAGCCACGACACCAGCGACCATGAGCGACACCGCCCCTATCGTCATCGACGCGCTCACCATGGCTTATGGCGAGCGGGTGATACAGCGCGACCTCAACTTCGCGGTGCAGCGCGGGGAAATCTTCGTCATCATGGGTGGCAGCGGCTGCGGCAAGAGCACGCTGCTGCGCCACATGATCGGCCTGCAAAGCCCCGCCCAAGGCCGGGTGCTGATCAAGGGCCAGGACTTCTGGGCCAGCAGCGCGGCAGAGCAAGCCCAGCTGCAGCGCCAATGCGGCGTGATGTTTCAAAGCGGCGCGCTCTGGAGTTCCCTGACCCTGAACGAGAACGTGGCCCTGATCATCGAGCAACACCTGGCCCTGAGCCCCGCCGAGACCAGCGCCCTGGCCAGCTTCAAGCTCGACTTGGTGGGCTTGCGTGGCTTTGATGATTACTACCCCAGCGAGATCAGCGGCGGCATGCGCAAGCGCGCGGCCTTGGCGCGGGCCCTGGCCATCGATCCGGAAATCCTTTTCATCGACGAGCCCTCGGCCGGGCTGGACCCAATCAGCTCCAAAAACCTGGACGATTTGATTTTGGAACTGCGCGACAGCTTAGGCGCCACGGTGGTGATGGTGACCCACGAGTTGCCCAGCATTCTGGGCATTGCCGACCGCTGCGTGTTTCTGGACGCCAAGACCCGTACCATGATTGCCTTGGGCAGCCCGCAAGCGCTTTTGAACAGCGGCCCGCCCCAAGTGAGCAGCTTCATGAGGCGCGGCAAACCGGCCGCAATGAGTGAGCCCCAATGAGTAAAAAAGCCAACCCGACCTTGATCGGCAGTTTCGTCATCGCGGCCTGTCTGCTCGCCTTTGTGGGCGTCTTGCTGCTGGCGCGCGGCACCTTGTTCAGCCGACCGGAACGCGCGGTGATGTATTTCGAAGGCTCGGTCTACGGCCTGCAGGTGGGCGCGCCGGTGGTGTTTCTGGGCGTCAAGGTGGGCCAAGTCAGCAAGCTGGGCATCACCGTGGCACCGAACAGCAAAAAGTTTCTGATCCCGGTGGTGGTGGAGTTCTCGCCCGAGGCGGAGCGGCGCCTGCGCGTCACGGGCTTGAGCGATCTGGACAGCATGCGCCACCTGGGTCTGCGCGCCCAGCTGCAAAGCCAGAGCCTGCTGACGGGCTTGCTGCTGGTTGATCTGAGCCTGCAGCCCAACACGCCCGAGAAGCTCTATGCCCTGAGCAACGAGATGGGTGAGATCCCCACCCTGCCCTCACGCTTCGACCAAATGACGGCGCGCCTGGAGCAATTGCCGGTCGAGGAAATGGTGGCCGATCTGGGCAGCACCATGCGGGCCATCAAGGTGCTGGTGAACTCGCCCGAGCTGAAGAATGTGATCGGCAATGCCGGCGGCACGCTGGACAGCCTCAAACGCACGCTCAAAGCGATCGAGCGGCTGGAACTGCACATCGAACAGCAACGCGTGCTGCCGCAAGCCACCGAATCTCTCGCCGCCATGCAGCAAGCGGCCAGCAAGACCGGCGCAGCCATGGAAAACTTAAGCCAGCTGACGGCTGAAAACTCCGCCACGCTGACCAGCTTGCGCAAGGGCCTGGACGAAGTGGCCGCCGCCGCACGCAGCTTGCGCGAGATGACCGGGCGCGACTCCACCGCCGTGTGGCAGCTGGAACAAACCGTGCGCGAGCTGGAGAACACCGCGCAAAGCCTGCGCCAGCTCAGCGACGCCGTCGAGGCCAAACCCGATGCGCTGATCTGGGGCCGCAAGCCCCAGCCCGAGAACAGGAATCAACCGTGAAGCCAAGCCCGCACCATTTCGCCGCCAGCGCGGCCGCCCTTGTTGGCGCGCTGCTGCTGAGCGCCTGCGCCAGCGACGCCCCGCCGCCGCGCAGCGTTGCTTTGCAGTCCTTGCAAGCCATGCCCCCAGCCACGCAAGTTGCCAACAGCAGCGCCAGCAAGGCCAGCGTGGTGGTGGACCGGGTGATCCTGCCCGACCTGATCCGGCGTAACCATCTGCTGGAGCGGATTGCCGCCGGCGAAGTGCACTACCGCGACGTGGCGCGCTGGGCCGAGCCCCTGAGTGAAGCCGTGCCGCGCGTGCTGGCGGATGACTTATCGGCCCTGCTCGGCCGCAGCGTGACGCTGAGCAAGCTGCGCCCGCAAGCCAGCACCAGCGACCCGGCCTGGCTGCTGTGGCTGGATGTGCGCAGCCTGGAGGCCGACGGCCAGGGCCGCGTCACGCTGGAAGCGCACTGGAGTTGGCTGCGCGAAGGCAAGCCGGAAGTGCGCTGGCAGCAGGGCCGCTTCGAAGCCAGCGCCAGCAGCCGCGACCCCGAGCGCATTGCCTATGCCCATAGCCAGGTGCTGCAGCAGCTGGCCCAAGCCATGGCCGCAGAGCTGGCCCGGCAACCCTAGCCCGGCCGCCTGCCTGCCCGCTAGCCCGGCTGAGGCAGGAATCTACGAGGCCTTGTAGCTCTGCAAGTGAATACTGGTCTCGGTGGCGCCAATGCCCTTGATCAGGCGCACCCGCTCCAGCACCTCGGCCAACTCACCCAGGGTGGCGGCACGCAATTCGGCCAGCAGATCCCAGCGGCCATTGGTGTCGAACAGGCCCGCCACGCCGGGCTCACCCAGCAAGATGCTGATCACCTCGCGGGTCTTATTGCCCTCCACCGCAATGCTCATCCAGGCGGTGATCTCGTTGGGCGTTTCGTCCGGCCGTAAACGCACGGTGTAGCCCACGATCACGCCCGCATCTTCAAGCTTGGCGATGCGATTGGTGACGGTGCCGCGCGAGACCTTGAGCTTGTGCGCCAGGGTCGCGACCGAGCTGCGCGCGTCCGCCCGCAGCAGGGCCAGCAGTTGTTGGTCCAAGGTGTCCATATTGTCATTCTGACAAATTAGTCTGCCGATATGGCAAATTTCTAGCGATTCTCGGGCATTTCAGCGGCTTCTCTTTCACTCTGCAGGCGAGAAGAATGGCGACACCGAAGCAATGACCTGCCCGGCACCGTACCGGGCGAAGGCAAAAACCCTTTTGGAGACAGCCCATGACCACCCTGCTCAACACCCAAGACATCGCCCGAATGGCCCAGGCCCTGGGCGTGCCCGCCCTGCTGCAGCGCATGTGCAGTTACATCGAAGCCGACTATCTGCGCTGGCAAGAGTTTGACAAATGCGCCCGCGTGGCCAGCCATTCCGCCGATGGCGTGATCGAGCTGATGCCGATTGCCGACGCCCAGCTCTACACCTTCAAATACGTCAACGGCCACCCCAAGAACACCCAGGCGGGCCTGCCCACCGTGATGGCCTTGGGCGTGCTGGCCGATGTGGCCACCGGCCGGCCCGAATTGCTCAGCGAGCTGACCCTGACCACCGCCCTGCGCACCGCCGCCACCTCGGCCATGGCCGCCAAGCAATTGGCCCGCCGCAATGCCAAGTCCATGGCTCTGATCGGTAACGGCGCGCAAAGCGAGTTCCAGGCCCTGGCCTTCCACCACCTGCTGGGCATCGAAGAGATTCGCCTCTTTGACCTCGACCCCGCTGCAAGCGCCAAGCTGATGCGCAATCTGCAAGGTCAGGCCGGCCTGCGCCTCAAGCTGTGCAAGAGCATTGCCGAGGCAGTGCGTGGCGCCGACATCGTCACCACCGTGACCGCGGACAAGACCAATGCCACCATCCTCACGCCAGAGATGATTGAGCCCGGCATGCACATCAACGGTGTCGGTGGCGACTGCCCCGGCAAGACCGAGCTGCACCCCGCCGTGCTGGAGATGGCCAAGGTGTTTGTGGAGTTCGAGCCGCAATCACGCATCGAGGGTGATGTTCAGCAGATGCCGGCCGACTTCCCGGTCACCGAATTCTGGCGCGTGCTCAAGGGCCAAGCCCAGGGCCGCGACAACGACGCGCAAGTGACCGTGTTTGATTCGGTGGGCTTCGCGCTGGAAGACTACTCCGCCCTGCGCCTGCTGCGTGATCTGGCCCGTGAGCTAGGCCTGGGCCAGGACGTCAGCCTGGTGCCCAGCATGGCCGACCCGAAAGACCTGTTCGGCCAGCTGCAGCAGCGCCCGGCGCCCATGTTGGCGGCCACCTTGGCCGCAGCCTGAAAAGGCATCAGGGCCTGATCAGGCCAATCCAGCCAGCGCAGCCAGCACGCGCTGATCCAGCTCGGCCAAAGGCAGCGCCAGCCGAGCCGCCGCACCACCCGCCACCTCGCGCTTGGCCTGGCCCCAGATCGGGTTGGGGAAATGGCTGTCCCAATCAAAGCGGGCGATGAGGTGCCAATGCAGATGCGGCACCATATTGCCCAGGCTCGCCAGATTGATCTTGGTGGGCGCCAGGGCCTCCATCAAGGCCCGCTCCACCGCCGCCACGGCGGCCATGCAGTCCACGCGCTCGTCCTGCGAAAGATCGCTGAACTCAGCCACATGGCTGGCCCAGATCAGGCGGTAGAAGGCGGGGAAGTTGCTGTCGTCCAGCACGCGCACCACGCGCCACTGCGCGCTTTGCGCCACCAGCAAACCGCCACTCTCCTGGCACAAAGGACATTGGGGCTGAATATTGTTCATTTGTGCTCACGGGCTGACTAAGATGCGCAGACTTTAGCAAGCACAAGCGATAGGCCCATGACCCACACGCCAGCAGCCCAAGTCAAGACCAAGGTCCACACACGCCGCCAGGCCATCCTCAAGCTAACGGCCAGTTTGGGCGCCACGCTGCTGGCCCCAGGCCTCGCTTCAGCGGCCGCCGAGACGAGCGGCACCTGGCCCAACAAACCGATCAAGTGGATCGTGGCCTACCCGGCCGGCGGTGGCTCCGACTTTTTGGCCCGCCAGTTGGCACCCGCCCTGGGCAAACAGCTGGGCCAGACCCTCGTCATCGACAACCGCCCCGGCGCCGGAGGCAGCATAGGCACCGACGCGGCCGCCAAGTCGCCTGGCGATGGCTACACCCTGCTCAGCGGGGACAACGGCGCGATGATCTTCAACAGCGCCATGTACAAAAAGCTGCCCTACGCAGCCAGTGACTTCACGCCGGTAGGCATGATGGCGCGCTTCCCGCTGATTCTGGCCGTTAACCCCAGCTCAGGCTTCAGCAGCGCGGCCCAGTGGCTGGCCGAGATCAAGAAGAACCCGGGCAAGTACAGCTATGCCTCGCCGGGCATCGGCAGCCCGCACCATCTGGCCATGGAGCTGATCAAGCAGCGCAGCGAGAGCTTTGTGGTGCATGTGCCCTACCGAGGCACGGCCTTCGCGATTCAGGATGTGATGTCGGGCATTGTGCCGATGGCGATTCTGGACAGCGCCGCCGGCCTGTCCCAAATCCGCGCCGGCAAGCTCAGGGCCTTGGCGGTGCTGAGCAAGACCCGCCTCCAGCAACTGCCCGATGTACCCACCTTCGAGGAGCTGGGACTCAAGGGCGTGGAAGTGTCTGCCTGGCAAGGTCTGTTCGTACCCAAGGGCACGCCCGAGCCCATCGTGCAGCGCCTGACGCTGGAGATGAACAAGGCCATCGCCCTGCCCGAGGTGAAGGCCCGGCTGGAAGAGTTCGGCCTGCAAGTCATCCCCGGCGACGGCGCCAGCCTGGCGCGCTATCTGCAGCAGGAAACGCAGGTCTGGCACACGCTGATCAAAGAGCGCAAGCTGTCGGCGGAGTAAGCGCCGAGCGGCCAAGCTGACCGTTCAGGGGTCAGGTCTTGCCCGCCAATCCCTAGCGAACGATCTTTGCAAGACCTGCCAGGCCTAAGCCCGGCAGGTTCGCAAGCGTCGTCTTAAACCAGCACCCGCTCAATGCCGCCGTTATTGGCCTTGGCCACATACTCCGGCATCCAGTCCTCACCGAGGATTTGGCGCGCCATCTCAACGACGATGTAGTCGGCCTCCAGCAAGCCGTTTTGCAAGTCGCCGCCGTAGCGGCTCAGGCCTTGCAGGCAGCTGGGGCAGCTGGTCAGGATCTTGAGGTTGTCGGCCGCTGCGACCTTGCCGCTTTCGCGCAGCTGGGTCTCGGTGGCGCGCAACTCTTCTTCCTTGCGGAAGCGGATCTGCGTGGAGATATCGGGCCGGGTCACGCCCAAGGTGCCGCTCTCGCCGCAGCAGCGCTTGCTTTCCACCACGTTGTCACCCACCAGCGCCTTGACCGTTTTCATCGGCTCTTGCAGCTTCATCGGTGTGTGGCAGGGGTCGTGGTAGAGATAGCTCTTGTCGGAACCCAGGGTGATGCCTTTTTCCAGCAGGTACTCGTGGATGTCGATGATGCGGCAGCCGGGGAAGATGTCCTCGAATTTATAGCCCTGCAACTGGTCATAGCAGGTGCCGCAGCTGACCACCACGGTTTTGATGTCGAGGTAGTTGAGCGTGTTGGCGACCCGGTGGAACAAGACCCGGTTGTCGGTGATCATCTTCTCGGCCTTGTCGAACTGACCCGAGCCACGCTGCGGATAGCCGCAGCACAGATAACCCGGTGGCAGCACGGTCTGCACCCCGGCGTGCCACAGCATGGCTTGCGTCGCCAGGCCGACCTGGCTGAACAAACGCTCAGAGCCGCAGCCGGGGAAGTAGAACACCGCCTCGGTTTCGGCATTGGTGGCGGCCGGGTTGCGGATCACCGGCACATAGTCTTTGTCCTCGATGTCCAGCAGCGCGCGCGCGGTCTTCTTGGGCAGGCCACCGGGGAGCTTTTTGTTGATGAAGTGAATCACCTGCTCCTTGATCGGCGCCGGGCCGACGCTGGCGCGGGGCGCCGCCGTCTGCGCCTTGGCGAAGCGCTTGAGCACATCGTGCGCCAGGCGCTGCGCCTTGAAGCCCACGCCCACCATGGCCGCGCGTGCGACCTTGATGGTCTCGGGGTTGCTGGCATTGAGCATGAACATGGCAGCGGCATTGCCGGGGCGCCAGCTCTTTTGACCCATCTTGCGCAAGAGATTGCGCATATTCATGGTCACATCGCCGAAGTCGATCTTGACCGGGCAGGGGTTGGCGCATTTGTGGCAGACCGTGCAATGGTCGGCCACATCCTCAAACTCTTCCCAATGCTTGATGGAGATGCCGCGGCGGGTTTGCTCTTCGTACAAAAAGGCCTCGACCAGAAGCGAGGTGGCCAGGATCTTGTTACGCGGCGAGTAAAGCAGATTGGCACGCGGCACATGGGTGGCGCAGACCGGCTTGCATTTGCCGCAGCGCAGGCAGTCTTTGATCGAGTCGCTGATGGCGCCGATATCGCTTTGCTGCATGATCAGCGACTCATGCCCCATCAGCCCGAAGCTGGGCGTGTAGGCATTGGTCAAATCGGCGAAGGTGGTCATGGACTCCGGCCCGCCCAGGCGCAAGAGCTTGCCCTTGTTGAAGCGGCCTTCCGGGTCCACCTTGGCCTTGTAGCCGGCAAAGGGCGCCAGCTCTTCGTCGCTCAAGAATTCCAGCTTGGTGATGCCGATGCCATGCTCGCCGGAGATCACGCCGTCCAGGCTGCGCGCTAACTTCATGATGCGGGCCACGGCGCCATGCGCCGTCTGCAGCATCTCGTAGTTATCGGAGTTGACGGGAATATTGGTGTGCACATTGCCGTCGCCGGCGTGCATATGCAGGGCTACCCAGACGCGGCCGCGCAAGATCTCGCCGTGGATGCGTTTGCACTCGGCCAAGATGGGTTCAAACGCCGCGCCATTGAAGATGGCTTGCAGGGGCTTGAGGATCTGCGTCTTCCAGGAGGCGCGCAGGGAATGGTCTTGCAATTGGTCGAAGAAGCTGGGCTCGTCAGCGCGGGCCAGATCCAGCTCATCTTTCCACTGCTTCCACTGCCCGCCCACCTGGGCCAGCAGGCTGCAGGCTTGCTGAACCCGGTCGCCCAGCAGCTCGGCGCTGGGGATGTCGCCGGCATCGTCGCTCTTGCCCAGCGGCAGCTTGGTTTGCTCGAACAGCGCTTGCAGGGCATCGACCAGGGCCAGCTTATTGAGCAGGCTCAGCTCGATATTGATGCGCTCAATCCCCAGCGTGTACTCGCCCATGCGTGGCAAGGGGATCACCACGTCTTCGTTCACCTTAAAGGCATTGGTGTGCTTGCTGATGGCGGCCGTGCGCTTGCGGTCGAGCCAGAACTTCTTGCGGGCATCGGCAGACACGGCCACAAAGCCTTCGCCATTGCGGCCATTGGCTAGGCGCACCACTTCGCTGGTGGCACGCGCCACGGCATCGGCGTCTTCGCCAACGATATCGCCCACCAAAACCATCTTGGGCAGGCCGCCGCGCTTGCTCTTGGTGGAGTAGCCAACGGCCTTGAGGTAGCGGTCGTCCAGATGCTCAAGGCCAGCTAACACCGCGCCGCCCGGGCGCTTGGCTTCCTCGAACATGAAGTCTTTGATGTCGACAATGCTGGGCACGCATTCGCGCGGGTTGCCGAAGAACTCCAGGCACACGGTGCGCACATGGGCCGGCATCTTGTGGACGATCCAGCGGCAGCTGGTGATCAGGCCGTCGCAGCCTTCCTTCTGAATGCCGGGCAGGCCGGCCAGGAATTTGTCGGTAACGTCCTTGCCCAGGCCTTCCTTGCGGAAGACGCGGCCGGGGATGTCGAGGCGCTCGCTGCGCTCGAGCTTTTTGCCGGTGGCGTCGAAATAGTTCAGCTCGAAGCTGGCCATCTCCACATCATGGATCTTGCCCAGATTGTGATTCAGTCGAATCACCTCCAGCCACTTGGCCTCGGGCGTCACCATGCGCCAGGAGGCCAGGTTGTCCAGCGCCGTGCCCCACAGCACGGCCTTTTTGCCGCCCGCATTCATGGCCACATTGCCACCCACGCAGGAGGCCTCGGCCGAGGTCGGGTCCACCGCAAAGACAAAGCCATGCTGCTCGGCCAGATCGGCCACGCGCTGAGTCACCACGCCGGCTTCGCTGAAGATGGTGGCCACTTCGCGGTCCAGGCCGGGCAGGCGCAGCATCTCGACGCCACGCAAGGCCTCAAGCTTTTCGGTATTGATGACGGCGCTATTCCACACCAGGGGCACGGCGCCGCCGGTGTAACCGGTGCCGCCGCCACGCGGGATGATGGTCAGGCCGAGCTCGACGCAGCTCTTGACCATCTGCGCCATCTCGGCTTCGGTGTCGGGGGTGAGCACCACAAAGGGGTACTCGACCCGCCAGTCGGTGGCGTCGGTCACATGGCTGACGCGCGAGAGTCCGTCGAACTTGATATTGTCTTTGGCGGTCGATTTACCCAGCAGCTTGGTGGCACGGCGGCGCAGCTCGGCCACCTCCACAAACTGGCGCGCAAACTGCTGCACCGCGCCACGGGCGGCGCTCAGCAACTCGCCTACATGGGCGTCGCGTTGGGCGTCGGTGCTGGGGTCACGCCGGCGCTCCACCTCGTGCAGGCGGTGCTCCAGGGCCTCGATCAGCAGCGCCCGGCGCTTGGGGTTGTCCAGCAAATCGTCTTGCAAATAGGGGTTGCGCTGCACCACCCAGATATCACCCAGCACCTCATACAGCATGCGGGCGCTGCGGCCAGTGCGGCGCTCCTGGCGCAGCTGATTGAGCAATTCCCAGGCGCGGTTACCGAGCAGGCGAATGACGATTTCGCGGTCGGAGAAGGATGTGTAGTTATAGGGAATCTCGCGCAGGCGGGGCGCAGCATGTGACTCATGTGAATTGGACACGCCAACGTCAGCAGGGTTGGCGGGAGGAGTCACTACGGGCATCAGGGGATGCGGAGCATTCATGAATGGCGGCCGAGCGCCGCAAAGCGCTCTGATTAGGCTGCTCGGCCGCGGCAAGCGGCCAGGCAGCGGAACTGGAAATTCGCGGCAAGACGTCGAGTGTGCGGGTATTCGCGCGGCTTTTGGCTGCTTGATTAGAACTACCCCTCAAGAAACCGGAGGATTCTCCCGGCCCGCAAGCGCCTATGGAAACAATGCAGCCTGTCGCCGCCCTGCCCTCCTGCTTGGGGGGTGAATCCTACCGCAGCGCAGCAAATTAGCCGGCCAAAGCGGAATAGACCTTGGCTCGGGACGGCGAATGTCGCAGCCAGGCCAGCATGGCAAAGGGCGCCGTCAGGAATGTCACAATCCGCAACGAAAAAGTCCCCGCCCATCCCCGCTGGAGCCTCTAAGACCATGCTGAAACTCAAACACCTTGCCCCCGCCCTGCTGATCGCCGGCCTGAGCACCCAAGCCAGCGCACAAACCGAAATTCAGTGGTGGCATTCCATGGGCGGCGCCCTCGGCGATTGGGTCACCGATCTGGCCAAAGACTTCAACGCCAGCCAGAAGGACTACAAGATCGTGCCCGCCTACAAAGGCAGCTACGACGAATCCATGACCAGCGCCATCGCCGCCTTCCGCGCCGGCAATGCACCCCACATCCTGCAGGTGTTTGAAGTCGGCACCGCCACCATGATGGCCAGCAAGGGCGCCATCGTGCCCGTGGGCGAGGTGATGAAACAAGGTGGCGCCAAGTTCGACCCCAGCATCTACGTACCCGCCGTGGCCGGCTATTACACGGCCGCCAATGGCCAGATGCTGAGCTTTCCCTTCAACAGCTCGACCACCGTGCTGTTCTACAACAAGGACGCCTTCAAGGCCGCCGGCCTGGACCCCAACAAGGCGCCGAGCACCTGGCCCGAGGTGGCCCTGGCCGCCGCCAAGCTCAAGGCCAGCGGCGTGAAGTGCCCCTACACCACCAGCTGGGTCAGCTGGACGCAGCTGGAGAGCTTCTCGGCCTGGCACAACGTCGAATACGCCACCAAGAACAACGGCTTCGGCGGCCTGGACACGCGCCTGGCCTTCAACACCCCGCTGCATCTGCGCCATATCGAGAACCTGGCGAATATGTCCAAGCAAGGCCTGTTTGTTTACAAGGGCCGCGGCAATGCAGCGGATGCCACTTTTGTGTCGGGCGAATGCGCGATGCAAACAGCGTCGTCCAGCCTCTACGCCAATGTGAAGAAGAACGCCAAATTCGCCTACGGCATGGCCCCGCTGCCCTTCTACCCCGACGTGCCCGGCGCGCCGCAGAACACCGTCATCGGTGGCGCCAGCCTGTGGGTGATGGCTGGCAAAAAGGCGCCTGAGTACAAGGGCGTGGCCGCTTTCTTCAACTATCTGTCGCGCCCCGAAGTGGCGATGGAAAGCCATAAGCGCACCGGCTATCTGCCCGTCACCAAGGCGGCCTACGAGCTGACCGAGAAGAGCGGCTTCTACAAAGCCAACCCCGGCACCGATGTGGCCGTGACCCAGATGATCCGCAAGACCACCGACAAATCCCGCGGCGTGCGCCTGGGCAATTTCGTGCAGATTCGCACCATCATCGACGAAGAGATGGAAGGCGTGTGGAGCGGCAAGAAAACGCCCAAGGAAGGCATTGACACCGCCATCCAGCGCGGCAACGAGCAGCTGGAAAAGTTCCAGAAGGCCAATAGCAAAGGCTGATCGCCCCGACCATGGCTCTCGAAAAACGCGTTCAATTCAAATCCGGCTGGCTGCCCTGGGCCTTGCTGGCGCCGCAGGTGCTGATCATCTCGGTGTTCTTCTTTTGGCCGGCCGGTCAGGCGGTGCTGCAGTCGCTGCAGCAGCAAGATGCTTTTGGCATGAGCACCGAATGGGTGGGGCTGGATAACTTCCGCACCCTGTTTAGCGATGCCGGCTACCTGGCCTCCTTCAAAACCACCGCCGTCTTCTCGGTGCTGGTGGCGGGCCTGGGCATCAGCATCTCGCTGCTGCTGGCGGTGATGGCTGACCGCGTCGTGCGCGGCGCCCTGGCCTACAAGACCCTGCTGATCTGGCCTTATGCGGTTGCGCCGGCGATTGCCGGCGTGCTGTGGATGTTCATGTTCGCGCCTTCCATCGGCATCGTGGCCTACGCCCTGAATGCCCTGGGTTTTGACTGGAACCACTTGCTCAACTCGGGCCAGGCCATGGCCTTGGTGGTGATGGCCGCGGTGTGGAAGCAGATTTCCTACAACTTCCTGTTCTTCTTGGCGGGCCTGCAGTCCATCCCCAAATCGCTGCTGGAAGCGGCGGCCATTGACGGCGCCAAACCCTGGCGGCGCTTCTGGACCATTGTCTTCCCCCTGCTCTCGCCCACCACCTTTTTCCTGCTGGTGATCAATATCGTCTACGCCTTCTTCGACACCTTCGGCATCATCGACGCCGCCACCCACGGTGGCCCCGGCAAAGACACGGCCATCCTGGTCTACAAGGTGTATTACGACGGCTTCAAGGCCATGGACCTGGGTGGCTCGGCCGCGCAGTCGGTGCTCTTGATGGCCATCGTGGTGGCCCTGACCGTATTGCAGTTCCGTTATGTCGAGAAGCGGGTGAGTTACTGACATGGTTGAGAAAAACAAGGGCCTGACCGTGCTCTCCCATCTGGTCCTGCTGCTGGGGGTGCTGATCGTCGCCTTCCCGCTCTACATCGCTTTTGTGGCCAGCACGCACACGGCGGAGGCCATCGTGCAAGCCCCCATGCCTCTGCTGCCAGGCAGCCATTTCGCCGACAACTACAGCGCCGCCCTCTTCGGCCATGCCGGCGGGGCGGGCTCCAAAGCGCCTGTGGCGCAGATGATGTGGGTCAGCCTCGTGACGGCGCTGGTGATTGCGCTAGGCAAGATCGCGATTTCGCTGCTCTCGGCCTTCGCCATCGTCTACTTCCGCTTCCCCTTCAAGAGCTTTTTCTTCTGGGCCATCTTCGTCACGTTGATGCTGCCGGTGGAGGTGCGCATCCTGCCCACCTACCAAGTCATCTCCGACCTGGGCCTGCTCAATAGCTATGCGGGCCTGACCGTGCCCTTGATCGCCTCGGCCACCGCCACCTTTTTATTCCGCCAGTTCTTCATGACCGTGCCGGACGAGTTGGTGGAAGCCGCCCGCATGGACGGCGCCGGCCCGATGCGTTTTTTCAAGGACGTGCTGCTGCCCCTGTCCAGCACCAGCATTGCCGCCTTGTTCGTCATCCAGTTCATCTACGGCTGGAACCAATACCTCTGGCCCTTGCTGGTGACCACCGAAGAGAGCATGTACCCGGTGGTGATCGGCATCAAACGCATGATCAGCGGCGGCGACGCCGCCAATGACTGGAACATCATCATGGCCACCGCCTTGCTGGCAATGATCCCGCCGGCGCTGGTGGTGATCTTGATGCAGCGCTGGTTCGTCAAAGGGTTGGTGGATACGGAAAAATAATGCCCTTGGGGACAGACCTGACCCGGTACCCCGGGGCTGCTCTGTCCCCAACTGATTAGATGAATTGAGTTCAGACCCGACCCGTACATAAGGTCGAATTGATCTCAAGTGACGAGAAGATTTGGGACAACTCGTCCCCTCTGACTAGAACCAAGTTTTCTAGCCCGAAAACACATTCCAAAGACTGACATGGCCAGCATCTCCCTTCGCAACATCATCAAACGCTACGGCCACGGCCCCAAAGCCAATCAGGTGATCCACGGCGTCAACGCCGAGATCAAGGATGGCGAGTTCGTCGTCATCGTCGGCCCCTCGGGCTGCGGCAAGTCCACGCTCTTGCGCATGGTGGCCGGGCTGGAGGAAATCAGCGACGGCGAGATCGCCATCGGCCCCCGCGTGGTCAATCAGATTGAGCCGGCCGAGCGCGACATCGCCATGGTGTTCCAGAACTACGCGCTCTACCCGCATATGACGGTGTTCGCCAATATGGCTTACGGTCTGAAGATTCAGAAAGTGCCTGAGGCCGAGATCAAGACCCGCGTCGACAAGGCGGCCAAGATTCTGGAGCTGGGTGCCTTGCTGGAACGCAAGCCGCGCGAGCTGTCCGGCGGCCAGCGCCAGCGCGTCGCCATGGGCCGCGCCATCGTGCGCAACCCGCAAGTGTTTTTGTTCGACGAGCCGCTCTCCAACCTCGACGCCAAGCTGCGCGCTCAGACCCGGCTGGAAATTCAAAAGCTGCACCGCGAACTGGGCGTGACCTCGCTCTTCGTCACCCACGATCAGGTCGAGGCCATGACGCTGGCGCAGCGCATGATCGTCATGAACGGCGGCCGCATGGAGCAGTTCGGCACGCCCGAAGAGGTCTACGGCAGCCCGGCCTCCACCTTTGTGGCGGGCTTTATGGGTTCTCCGCCGATGAATCTACTCAAGGGCCAGGTCGAGGGCGAGAGTTTCAAACTGAACGGCATCGCCCTACCCTTGCCCGCCGCCGCGCCACGCCCCGGCGCACTGACCCTGGGCCTACGCCCCGAGCATGTGGACGGCTGGAGCAGCACCCAAACCCAGCCCGGCGCCTGGCCGCTGCGCGTCGAGATGATCGAGATGCTGGGCGCCGAGCGCCTGGTTTACGGCCGGCTGGGCGAAGAAGCCTTCACCCTGCGCATTGACGGTACGGTGACGCCACCCGCCATCGGTGACACGCTTTATTTGGAAGTTAGCGCGCGTCATCTGCACTGGTTCGATAGTGAAACCACCTTGCGCGTGAACCCATGAGCGCCCAAGCCTGGCCCCTGCCCTTCTGGATCGCCCACCGCGGCGCCGGCAAGCTGGCGCCTGAGAACACCCTGGCCGCCTTCCGGCATGGGGCCCAGCATGGCTACCGGGCTTTTGAGTGCGATGTGAAACTGTCCAGCGACGGCATTCCTTTTTTGCTGCATGACGCCACGCTGGACCGCACCAGCAATGGCCAAGGCGTGGCCGGCGACTTGCCCTGGGCCACACTCTCGCGCCTGGATGCCGGCAGCTGGCACAGCCGCGCCTTTGCCGGCGAGCCGCTGCCTAGCCTGGAAGCGCTGGCCCGCTTCGTCATCGGCAATCGCTATGCCTTCAATATCGAAATCAAACCCACGCCCGGCCAAGCCCTGCTGACCGGTCAGGTGGTCGGCCGCGAGGTTTTGCGTTTGTGGGCCGGCTCGGGTCTGGCCCCGCTGTTCAGCTCCTTTGAGCCCGAGGCCTTGCAAGGCGCCCGTGAAACCGCCCCTGAGATCTTGCGCGGCCTGCTGCTCGACAGCCTGCGCGAAGGCTGGCTGGCCGAGGCCCAAGCCCTGGGCTGCGCCGCCGTCATCAGCAATTACCGGCTGATGGACCAACCAACCGTTGACGCCATTCACGCCACAGGCATGAAGGCCCTGGTCTACACGGTGAACGACGCTGAGGCCGCCCAAGCCCTGATTGCGCGGGGCGTGGACGGCATCATCACGGATGCCGTAGATCGCTTTTCGCCGGCTTGAAACCCCGCGCAGCGCGGCTCAGTAAGCCACGCTGAAACGCTGGCGGCGGTGCGCCGGACGCTCCATCTCATCCAACATCGCTACCGCGTAGTCGGCTACGCTGATGCGGCTCTGGCCTTGGGCGTCGGTCAGCAGCTGATCACCGCCCAAACGGAAGTTCCCTGTGCGCTCCCCCGGGGCCAGCATGGCCGCAGGGCTGAGCAGGGTCCAGTCCAACTCGGCTTCAGCTCGCAAGAGGCTCAGGGCTTGGCGCGCCCCCTCGGCGGACGCCTTCCATTCGGCAGGGAACTGCGGCGAATCCAGCAGATTCACGCCTGGCGCCACTTCCAGAGAACCGGCGCCGCCAACGACCAATAGGCGCGGCGCGGCTGCCGCCTTGGCGGCGCTGAGAATCGATTGAAAGCCCTGCAGGAAATAGCCCAAAACATCGGCCTGCGCATGGCCGCTGAAGGCGCTGATCACCAGCTCATGGCCGCGCAAGGCCTGGGTCAGCGCGGCGGTGTCCAGCACATCGATCGCCTGGGCATGAACGCCCGGCAGTGCCGGCACCTTCTCGGGATGCTGAACCAGGGCCGTCACCTGGTGACCGCGTTGCACCGCCTCTTGCAGCAGTTGCGAACCAATGAAACCGGTGGCGCCAATCAATGCAATTTTCATGTCTGAACTCCTTCTTGGGTTGCGATGGACTGAACTTTGCCGGAGCCGATTAAATAGATAAATAGCAACAAACTAAAATGATTGTTATTGAATTCAATACAAACCCACGAAAGCCCTGCGCATGAATCCCGCCCAGCATGTGGATCTGAACGATTTGCTGGCCTTTGCGGCGGTCGCCGAGGCAGGCAGCTTTACGGCCGCAGCCGAGCGCCTGGACAGCAGTAAGGCGCGGCTGAGCCTGCAAGTGCGCCGGCTTGAAACCGCCTTGGCCCAAGAGCTGTTTCACCGCACCACCCGGCGCCTGACGCTGAGCGAGGCCGGTGCCCAGTTGCTGGAAAAAAGCATTCCGCCGCTGCGTCAGGCCATCGATGGACTCAGCCAAGCGAGTCGCGGCGCTGCGCCCAGCGAGTTGACTGGCACGCTGCGCATTGCCAGCACGGTGGAACATGCGGTGCATCAATTGGCGGCTTATGTGGCGGAATTCGCCGCGCTGCATCCCAAGCTGGAGATTGACTTGCGCAGCAATGACCGGGTGGCGGATCTGGTGCGCGACGGCATCGACATCGCGCTGCGCAAAGGCTGGCTGCCGGACTCTTCGTTGCGGGCCGTCAAACTGGCGCGCTTCGAGCAAATCCTGGTCGCCTCGCCGGACTACCTCAAGCGCGCTGGCCGCCCCAAGAAGCCCGAAGACCTGGCGCAGCATGACTGGTTGGCGCTGACCTTGCTGAGCACGCCCCTAACGTGGAAGTTCAGCGACAAAAGCGGGCGAAGCATCACGGTGCGGATGAAGCACCCCCGCCAGCGCACCGACAACCCCGGCACCCTGCGCAGCTTGGCCGAGGCCGGTGCCGGCATCACCGCGCTGGACAATGCCAGTGTGGCTGCGGCCATTGAAGCCGGCCGCTTGCAAAACCTCTTGCCGCAGTGGCACCTACCCGAGGGCGGGCAGTATGCAGTTTTCCCACCTGGGCGCCATCAGCCCCCACAGGTGCAAGCCTTCATGGCCTTTTACAAGGCCAAGATAGAGGCGGCCTGAGTCAAGCCAGCGCGGCGATCAAGCGGCGATGCGGGCATAGACCCGCGTGTCACGCGGCTCGCCGTCCACGCCCAGGCTATCGCGGCGCAGCAGGCCTTCGAACTCAAAGCCACAGGCCTCGGCCACTGCGCGGCTGGCAAGGTTGCGATCATCCATGCGGATCTCCACCCGCCGAGCCTGCAATTGCTTGAATGCCATGGCCGTCAGCAAGCGCACCGCCGCGCTGGCGTGTCCTTGGCCCACGGCGCTGCTGCGCAGCCAGTAGCCGATCTCGAAGCGGCGCACATCCCAGTCCAGCCTGTGCAAGCCGGTGCCGCCCAGCAACTCGGTGCACTGGCCGCTGGCGTCCTTGGCATAGATTTGATAGACGAGATCCCGGCGGGCGATGAAGTCGGCCTGCATGCGACGCATCACGGCCTCGGAGTCCTCCATGCTGGGCGCCTCCTGGGCCCAGATCATCCAGGGCCGCAGGTGCTCGATGGACTCAGCAATGGCCGCTGCCATCAGCGGCCCCAGGCCCGCCACAGGCGCGGCCAGAACGATGGACTCTCCCTCGATCCGCTCAGGCACTTGGATCAGGATGGGGTCAGGTCTTGCCATGCTCTGGCTCCTGGGGTTTGGTGCTGGCGGAACTGGAGAAACTAGCACTAGGATCACCGCCGATCTCGCCCTCGCCCAAGGCGCCGGGCATGGCCTCGGCACCCAGCACAGGCTCATCGTCCTGGCCGGTACTGGGCAGCACCAGCACATGGCGCAAGGTACTCAGGCGCCAGGCCAGCAGGCTGACCAGCAAGGCGCCGATGCCGGCGAACAGCAGGGTCGAACGCAGGCTGACATGCTCGCCCAACCAGCCGCCGATCAAGGCGCCCGGCCCGGCCGGCACAATCGTCAGCCAACGCATGGTGCTGGTCATGCGGCCCAACATGGCCGTCGGCGTGACGGCCTGGCGCAAGGCCAAAAAGGTGATGAAGATCAGCACCGCGCCGACGCCAAACATGAAGAGCATCAAGGCAAACACCGGCGCGCCGACCAAGCTGGCCGGCGTCAACGCCAGCATCAACCAGCCCAGGCCACTGACCGCCAAGCCCAGCACCAGGCTGGGCCCCGGGCCGATGCGCGCGCTCAGGCGCGAGCCAAAGATGCTGGCCAGCACGGTGCCGGCACCCAGCGCCACATAGCTCAGGCCGATCTCCTGCGCCGACAGGCCCAGGGTGCGCGAGGCATACAGAATCTGCACCACTTGCGCGGCATTGTTGAAGAACTGCCAGCCGCCTACCGCCAGGGCCAGGCTGACCAGCAAGCTGTGCTCGCGCACAAAGCGCAAGCCGCCCTTGAGTTCATCCCAGAAGCGCTGATCCTGGCTGGGCTTGAGCACCTCCTTGACCTGGATGCCGCGCAGAATCAGGGCCGAGAACAACACCAGAGTCGCGTC
Source organism: Roseateles sp. PN1 (assembly GCF_038419725.1). Lineage (NCBI taxonomy): Bacteria > Pseudomonadati > Pseudomonadota > Betaproteobacteria > Burkholderiales > Sphaerotilaceae > Roseateles > Roseateles sp. PN1. The sequence goes on from NZ_JBCARA010000019.1 coordinate 72,200, forward strand.
CACCGCCAGCGCCATGGGCGCGCCCATCAGCTTGATCAGCACCCCGGCAATGCCCGGGCCCACGACCTCGGCGCCCGAACTGGCCAGGGCGTTCTTGGCATGTGCCTCCACCAAACGGTCACGCTCCACCACCTGGGTCAGCACAATTTGCGCCGCGCTGCCGGCCGTGGTGTAGACCGTGCCCAGCACAAAGCCCACCACATAGAGCCAGCTCATGCTCAGCCAGCCCATCCAGGCGGCCAAGGGAACCGTCGCAACCGTCACCGCCAGCATGCTCTCGCCGATGATGTAGACGGGCAGCTTGCGCACCCGGTCCAGCCACACGCCCGAGGGCAGTGAGAAGAGCACGAATGGCGCGATCTCCATCGCCGTCAGCAAGCCCATTTGGGTGGGCGTGGCGTTGAGCAAGAGAGCTGCGGTGAGCGGCAGCGCCAGCATGGTGATCTGCCCGCCCAGCGAGCTGATCAGGATGGACGAGAACAAGCGGCGATACACCATATCGCGCAGCAAGTCATTGGGGGGCAGGGTCAGGGCGGCGGCCAAGCGACGCCATAAGCCAAACCAGGGCAGACGCCGAGCTTGTCGGGTTTGCATAAAAAATCTCCAGAAATCTTTGATGAGCCAGACCGGTGAGCGGCCTGGCTAGCTGCGGCGCGGGAAGCTAAGCGTCAATGCGGCGCAGCGGTGCCGGCTCGTGTCACATGACCGCGAGCGCAAACGCCAGCGGCACGGGGTGCGCTGCGTCGGTTGCGGTCGAGGAGTTTGGTCATGGTCGGCTTGACATCAAATAAGGCTTGATCCTAACAGGCGAGGCGTGGCACTAGTAAGTCAAGCCATGGTCAATGTCGCTCGACCGGTCTGACCCCAAAGTCTCAATAACCCACCGCGGCGCCATCACGCCGTGGGTCGCTGGCGGCCACATAGCCCTGGGCATCAGCATCCGGGCTGGCGGCGCCGCCATCCAGGCGCCAGATGAACTGGCCGGCGCCGAAGTCTTGGTAGCTGTCGTGAATATCCCCGATCACATGGCCCAGCGCCCGCAAGCCCTCGATGGTGGCCGGCTTCATATGCGGCTCCACATTGATGGACAGGGCTTCGTTGAAACGCCAGCGTGGTGCGTCGCAAGCGGCTTGCGGGTTCTGGCCGTAATCCAGCATGCGCACCAGGGTTTGCATATGGCCTTGGGGCTGCATATTGCCGCCCATCACGCCAAAGCTCATCACCGGGCGCCCCTCCCGGGTCAAGAAGGCCGGGATGATGGTGTGGAAGGGCCGCTTGCCCGGCGCCACCACATTCGGGTGCCCCGCCTCCAGCGTGAAGCAGTGGCCCCGGTTTTGCAGCGACACGCCATAGCCCGGCAGCACCAGGCCGGAGCCAAAGCCCATGTAATTGCTTTGGATGAAGCTGACCATCATGCCGCTCTCGTCCGCCGCAGTCAGATAGATGGTGCCACCCTTGACCGGGTTGCCGCAGTTGAAATCTTGCGCGCGCTGCGGCTGGATCAGCCGGGCACGCTGGGCCAGATAAGCCGGGTCCAGCAGTTCCGCGCTGCTGAGCTCCATGCTGCGCGGGTCGGCGACATAACGGTAGATATCGGCGAAAGCCAGCTTCATCGCCTCGATCTGCAAATGCTGGGCGGCCACGCTGTCAACGCTGTGGGCGCGCAGGTCCAGATGCTTCAAGATTCCCAAGGCCATCAGCGCTGCAATGCCCTGGCCGTTAGGCGGAATCTCATGCAGGCTGTGGCCGGCATAGTCTTGCGAGATAGGTTTGACCCACTCGGGCTGGTAGGCCGCAAAGTCAGCCGCGGTGATGGCGCCCCCGGTGGCCCGCGCAAAGCGCTCCACCGCAGCGGCCACCTCGCCGCGATAAAAGGCCTCGCCACGGGTCTCGGCAATCAGGCGAAGGGTACGCGCCGCATCGGCGAACTTGAAGTTCTCACCCACCGCAGGGGCGCGGCCCTTGGGCAAAAAGGCCTCGGCAAAACCGGGTTGGGCAGTGAGATCAGCCACCTCGGCCGCCATCGCCCATTTGCGCTGCACGATCACCGGCACGGCGTAACCGCGCTCGGCAATCTCAATCGCGGGCTGCATCAGGGCGGCAAATTCGAGCTTGCCAAAACGCTCGCTCAAGGCCACCCAGCCGGCCACGGCGCCAGGAACAGTGACGCCACCCCAGCCGCGTTTGGGCGGGGTCTTGGCCTCGCGACCATAGGTTTTGAAGAAGTATTCGGGCGTCCAGGCGGCAGGCGCGGTGCCCGAGGCATTCAGGCCGTGCAATTCCTTGCCGTCCCAGAGAATGCAAAAAGCGTCCGAGCCCAGACCATTGCTGCAGGGTTCCAGCAAGGTCATGCAGGCAGCGGTGGCGATGGCGGCGTCCACCGCATTGCCGCCCTGCGCCATGATGCGCAGCCCCGCCTGCGCGGCCAGCGGGTGCGAGGTGGACACGATATTGCGGGCAAACAGCGGGCTGCGCACGCTGGGGTAGGCCTGATGCCAGTCGAAAGGCTTGTTCTTGCTGCCAGTACTGCTGCTGCCGCTGCTGCTACTCATGTCGCACAACTCCTTGAGGAATGCGCCCATTGTGGCCGCAGCGCAGCCGCATCACCGAAGTCATGGCCCGGGCAGGCCCAAAAGGACGAGCCCGCCCTGACTATTGAGTAGCGGCAGGCTGCAGGCGCTGCGCGTCAATCCGCGCGCGCATGTTCTCGGCCGTATCCAACATTTGCACGCGGGCCAGGCCCAACACCGGTTCTTGCTGCAGGGTGGCTTCGGCCACGGTTTTGTTGACCCAGCGATCCAGGGCTTGCAGCGCCAAGGTGTGCAATTCACGGTTGCTGGCCTGGGCCTGGGTCAGGGCCTGGCTGCTGCGCGCCAGCATGGCCGTCAGGCTTTGATTGCCTTGGCGCAGCTCGGCGTTGTCGCGGCGGGCTTGGGCCAATTGCTGGTTCAGCTGTAGCGCGGTTTGCTCCTGAGCCAGGGTGGCCTCCTTTTGCTTGGCTTGCGCCTCATCCAGCTCCCGGCGCAGGGCTGCGGCCTCGGCCAAGGCCTTGTCGCGCTGCTGCTGCAAGGCGCGGGTGGCGCTTTGCGCCTGCGCTTTGGCTTGCTGGACTTGCTGATCTTTCTCGCTCAACAGGGCGGCCTTCTCAGCTTCCAGGCCTTGGCGCTTGGACTGCTCGGCCTGCAAGGCGGCTTGCACCCGGCGCAGTTGCTCGCGCTCACGCCCGGCCTTGCCCTCGCCTTCGGCGGCATGGGCTGCGCCCAGACTCAGGCACAGCAGCAAGAAGGCAATGCCGAGCTTGTTTTCGATTCGTGCTGACATGATGGCTTTGCTCCGGCTCAGAAGCGGGTGTTCAAGTCGATCTGGAACACATCAATCTTCAGCGTCGCGCTGGACAGATTGCCGGTCACGATGCTCGGGTTGCTGGGGTCCAGCGGCACGCGCACGCCGTCATCCAGATTGCGGGTGCTGGTCAGGCGCGCGCCGATGGTGCTGCGGCGGTCAAAAGCGTATTGGCCGCCGATTTGCCAGCCCTGGTAATTGGTGCCACCCATATGCCAGGTGGTGTCGGTGAAGGCGTCCAGCCAGGCATCGCGCTCGAAGCGGCGCAGCGCCACAAAGCTGGTCCAGTCACCCGCATTGGCCAACTTGGGGGTGCCCAGGTTGAAGCGCAGCTGGGCGCCGGTGCTGCGCTCGGCCAGGTTGTCCACGGTGCTGGTGCCGGCGCGTTTGCGGATGTCGGCCAAATCGAAGCCGCTATTGCGCACCCAATCGACGCTCACGCCAATTTCCACCGGGTCAAACTGCTTGAAGGTCAGGCCGGCGCTGAGGTTGATGGGCAGGAATTTGGAGGCCAAGCCCCAGACCGGGCCACCGTTGGTGCACGGTGCCGGCACGGTGGCATTGTTCTCGCTGCTGACCGGGCAGAGATTGATCAGCGTATTGCCCTTCTGGCGCGCCGAGAGGGCGTATTGCGAGCTGAGATAGCTTTGCGTCGCGCTGCGCGGGTTGCTGCTGGCCAGGGGCAAATCGGTGGCGCGCACGCCTTCGATGTTCTGGAAGCGGTAGGAACCCAGGGCCGCCCGCGCGATGGTGTGATTGCCCATGGCCATTTCCAGGCCGGCCTGGAAGCCGTAGAGCCATTTGTCGCGCTTGTCGGTATTGAACTCTTCCAGCGCGAAAGCGCCGGCGGTGGCAAAGCCGAACATGCCGCTGGCCAGGGTCAGGTCGCCTTGCGCGGCCAGGCCGTCGAAGCCGATGTCATCGGGCCACAGCAGGTCGCCGCCATAGAAGGGGTTGGCCATGCGGCCGGCCAGCATGCGCAGGTTGTAGCGCGGCTCCCAGCGGATGAAGGCGCGGTCCAGCACAACGCTGGACTTGTTGAAATAGTTGCCCAGGGTCTGCGAGGCCGAGCTCGGCCCGGAGGTGGTGCCAGTGGAGATGCGCAAGCCGGTCGAGACTTCATCCGACACCTTGACCGCCACGCCTAAGCGGGCGCGCAGCGTCAGGCGGTCGCGGTTATTGCTGGTGTTCACCAGGTCGGGCGCCCAGGCCGGCGAGTCCTTCTGCGCCCGGTAGCACTCGGCCGGCAGATTGCCGCCCACATTCAGGCAGGGCACACCGATCTGTTGGCCGGTGATCGGGTCCACCGCATAGCTGGGCTGGGCATAGCGCTCGCTTTGCCAGCGCACCCGCACATCGCCTTCCACCGTGGTGCCGCGCACCCATTCCGGCAGGCTGCGCGGGTCGGCCCAGCGCTCATCACGCGCGGTGGCCAACACCTCGTTTTTGATTTCTTCGCGCATCTGCGCGCGCAGAGTTTCACTGATGTAGGGCACGCGGATCACCCCATTGCTACCAGCGCCTGAAGCACCGGAAGCGGCGGTTCCTGCTCCAACTACGGCTGCAGCGCCGGCTACAGCGGCCCCCGCAAGCGGCGTGCCCCAGGTGGCCGGCGCGGCTGCGGGCTTGGCTGCTGGCGCTTGGGCTTGCTTGAGCAAGGCATCGGCCCGCTCACGCGAAAGCAGGCCTTGGCCAACCAGGGCGTCGATCAGCGCCAAGGTGGTGGCGCGCAGTTGTTCGAGTTCACGCTTCTCGTCGGCGTGGGCTGCGGGGACGCAAAGGGCTGAAGCCAAGGCTAGGGCCAGGCAGCGTTGGCGGGAGTTCGGAAGGCGCATGAGAGGTTTCGCGTTAAGACATGAAAGGGTTGAGCCAGGGCTGTGCGGCAGGCAAAGGGCGAGGAGAAGGCGCGGGATATGGCAAGAACACAGCCCGCCCTAGCCCATTGGCCGCACATTGAGGCGGAATTTCATCGGCTGTGCGGCGGCCACAGGTGGCGGCAGCAACTTGAGGCTGCGTGCCGTTTCATCCAGGGCGGCGGTGAGTTCGGCGTCCAGCCTCACATCGCCGCTGGGCCGCAACTCAAAGCGAGTGATGGCGCCGTCTTTGGCGATCCACACATTGAACTCGGCGGTGGCTTGCGTGGCCTCGCTCTTGAGGTGGCGCTCGATCGCATCGCGCAGCATTTGCTTGGCACTGTTGGCAAAGAAGCGCTCTTGCGCCCGGTCACTGCTCGTGCCCTGCTGCGCCGCGCCGCTGGCCACCGCGCCGCCGCTGTATTCCTTGCTGACACCGCCGGCGGCAAAAGCACTCGGGCCATCGCCCGCCGCGCCTTCCATCTTGATCGGCTCATTGGCCGGCTTGGGCGCCTCGGCTTGCTTGAGCTGCTCGTCGCGCATGACTTGCTTGGCTTCGTCTTTGGGCGGCTCGGGCTTTCGCTCGTCCTTGGGCGGCGGAGGCGGTGGCGGCGGTGCATCCGGCAAGATGGTGATCTTGGCGGTCTGCTGCTTGGGCGCGGCCGTGGGCTTCATGTTCTTGACGGTCCAGGCCACCAGCAGCACGGCGGCCACAAAGCCCAGCGCCACCGCGCCGCGCAGCAGCCAGGTGCGGCGCGGCGAGTCGTTCAAATGATCTTCAGCCAATCCACTACTCATCACATCACCCTCAGGTGCCGATCTTGGCCGTCACCAGGCCCATATTCAGCTGCAGCTTGTTGCACAGGTCCACGACAGCCACCACGTACTGATACTGGCTGCGCCCGTCACCCTTGATGGCCACCGACATCTGCGCATCAGCCGCCTTGGCGCGCAGCAGTTGCTGCTCCAGCTCTTCCAGATTCACACCCACGCCATTGAGCAAGATGCCGCCATCGGGCATCACCTGCACAATGCGCAAGTCATGCTTTTCAGTGGCGGGCTTGTTGCTGGGCTTGGGCATGCTGATGGACAGGCCCTGCACGGAGGCGGTGGTCATCAAGATGAACACCACCAGCAGCACATAGGCCAGGTCCAGCATCGGCGTGACATTGATGGTGTCGTAGGGTTTGGCTTCGGTCGAAATCTGCATGGCTTGCTCTTATTCCGGCACGGCGCGTTTGGTGACCAGGCCGATCTCGGTGATGTCCAGCTTCTTGGCCACCTCCAGCACCTGCATGACCTTGTCGTATTGGGCCGTGGCGTCGGCCTTGAGCACCACCGGCAGCGCCGGATTGGCAGCCTTGTACTGGGCCAGGCTGCTGCTGAGTTGCTCCAGGCTGACCGGGTAGGCATCCAGGTAGACGGCACCGTCCGAGGTGATCGTGATCGCCCGCGTTTGCGGCTTGGCCAGATTGTTGGCGGCTTGTGTGACAGGAGACCGCACCTTCACCCCTTGCACCGAGGCTGTGGTCAGAATGATGAAGACCACCAACAAGACATAGGCCAAATCCAACATCGGCGTGACGTTGATGTCATCAAACGGGGTCAGCTCGGTTTTGACGTCAGCAGACATGGCGGCTCCTGGGCAACATCACTGCGCGCCGTGGGTTTCGGCCACGCGGGTGATGAACTCGTCGATGAAGATCTGCATGTCCGAGGCCACGTTCTTGATCTTGGCGGCCAGGTAGTTGTAGGCAAACAGCGCCGGGATCGCCACCGCCAGACCCGCCACCGTGGCCAGCAAGGCCGAGGCAATGCCGGGCGCGATGGCGTTGACGTTGACGTCGCCCGCCTGCGCAATGGCCGCGAAGGTGATCATCACGCCCACCACCGTGCCCAGCAGACCCAGGAAGGGGCCGCCCGAGATGGCGATGGTCAGCAAAACCATATTCGAGTTGAGCTGGGCGTTCTCGCGCACAAAGTCGGCATCCACCGAGGCCTTCACCGCACTCATGGCCGAAGCGCTCAGCACCGGGCCGCCGGCCTGGCCGATCTTGCGTTTGCCCAGCTCATGCACGCCGGCCTTGTAGAGGCGGAACAGGGGCGAAGCGCCATGCTGTTTGTCGTCGCCCAGCTTGAGCAGATCGCCCTCGGCATCGCGGAAGCGCTTGAGGAAGCTGCGATTGCCACGGTCGGCGCGCGAGACCAGCAAGGCCTTGGAGACGGTGACCCAGAGGGCGATGACGAACATCACCGCCAAGATGATGATGACCACCCAGGCGTCGGTCGTCAGGTTCTTGACCAGGATGGCCATATGGCCGTGGGACTCTTCACCCTCGGCCGTGCCCGTGTTCTCACGCTGCGCCGCCAGCAAGCGGCTTTCCGCGCCCTGGGCGCCGGCCGACACGGCCAGCCAGTCGGCGCTGCGCAGGGTGCTGGCAATTTGCAGCTCATCCAGCAGACCTTGCGCGCCCTCACCCAGCTTCAGGTTATTGCCCAGATTGGGGGTGACCATATCGCCCTGGGCGACTTGCACGCCAGCGATGAACAAGGTGGCCTTGCCCAAACCCAGGCGCAGGGCCAGATGGGTCCAGCGTTCGGGCGCCACCTCACCACCGCTCAACTCGGCCTTGCCTTCACCTTTGGCCAGCAGCTTGCCGTCCTTCAAGGCCAGCTTCAGGCCGCCCCATTGCAACAAATCGGCCGCACCGACTTGCTTGAGCTTGACCCACAGGCTCAGCGTCAGCTGGTTGCCGGCATCGGCCACCGCCTTGTCGCTCAGCGCATAGCTGATGGGCTTGCCATCGAGCTTGGCGCTGGCCGCCAGCAAGCCATTGGGCTCGATGCTGACGGGGCTGCCGGGCTTGATGGGACCCAGCTGATCGGCACCCGACGGTGCCGGGTCGCTGTAGTGGAAGGCGGCCAGCGTGGCCGCATCAAAGCCCATCAAGGGATCGGCCGCCTCGGCACTGGACTGGCTATTGCCTGCGTAGACGTAGAACTGATTCTTGTCGCTGCCTGGCAGCACGCTGGGCACTTGCACCCACAGCACCGCCAGTTCATTGACGCTGTCAAAGCGCTCGATGCTGAACTTCAGCGGCGTCTTGTCGTCGGCCGCCAGCACGCGCAGGTCGGAACCATCTTGCTTGGCGGCGGCGAAGTCGAAGTTGCCCGAATGCAGGCGCACGGCCACGGCCACATTGCTGGCCGCCTCCTTGGTTTCCAGGCCTTGGGCCGAGGTGTTGAGGGTGATGCGGGTGCGCTCGGTCCAGTCGGCATGCCACCAGGCATGGGCGGCCGGTGACAGCAAGGCGATGGACAAAACGGCGAGAAGTTTGCGCATGATGATGGGGAGCTTGAGATGAATTTGAAAAGGAGCTTGTGGCGCGTCATTCGCCCTGGCTGAAGCCAAGGAAGTCCAGGAAGATGCTGCGGCGCGGGCGGCGCTTGCGGCGCTGTTCTTCGTCGTCCTCGGCCAGCTTCTGATCCTTCAGCCCGGCCGAGGTGGCAGCCGGCGCCTGTGGAATGGCGCTGACCGCCGCGCTGGCGTCGACCTGCACCGCCAGGCCGCTGCTCTTGCCCGAGGCCGCGAAGTTGTCGGCGCCGACCAATCGGGTGGCGCCCAGGAAGGCATTGCCCAGGGTCTTGATACCGGCATCACCGGCATTGATTTCGCCCAGCGGTGCGTACAGATCCAAATTGCTGCCGCTGCCCAACACGGCGATGCCGCTGCCGCTGAAAGAGCCCGCGGTGTCGACCACGAACTGGCCTTGCGCATTGATGGTGTAGACCGGCGGCGGCGCACCGACCACGGTCTTGGCGCCGCGTCCGGCGTCAAGGTTGCCCAGGCTGGCCCACAGCAGCACATCGCCACGGCCGAGCGTGAAGATGCGCGACTGATTGACCTCCACGCTCATGCGCACGGCCGCGTTGATGTCGCCACCAGCCACCGTGACCACGCCCAGATTGGCGGCCGAGCGCGCATCCGCGCCACCCGCCAGGTCGCCCACATTCAAGGTGCCACCGGGCGCAATGAAGGCGATATGGCCGCCTTGGCTGGTCTTGATCTGGCTGTTGGACAACAAGATATTGCCGTCAGCATGAGCAGCGCTGGCAGCCGCTGCAGCACTGCTTGGAGGGAACAAACTGTCCAGCGCCTGATAGCCGCGCAGATAGGCCAGATGCGAGCCCGTCAAGGCGGCCCGGCCGGCCGAACGCAATTCGGTGGCCAGCACCTGGCTGAGGAACAAGGTTTGCTGCGCCCGGTCCATGCCCTTGAAGGCCTCAGCCGCTGCGGCACCGTCCAGCTTGGCGACTCGGCCTTGATTGACAAAGTCGGTCAGCGCCGTGGTGTAGGGCGAGACCGCCAGGGTCAGCGCTTGTTGCTGTGCCGCGCTCAGGCTTTGCACCTTGGCCGCCAGCGCGGCGCCCAAGGCGGCCGCTTGCAAGCCATCACGCAAACGCAGGCGTGAAGCCTCAGTCGCAGCAGCCAAGTCCTCCGCCGTCGCCTTCGCACCAAGCACTTGGGGCGCGCCGTTCCACAACTCGGAGCCCGGCACGACCTTGGCATCGGCGGCAAGGCCGGCGCTACCAATGCGCCCTGCCGCCAGCGCCTGGGCCGAAGCCAGGCTGTTCGCTTCGGCTTGCGCCACGCTGCGCTGCAGAAATGCTTCGGTGCTGCTGCTCAGCAAGGCGTCACCCACCAGGGCGCGCACTTGCTCGCGTTGCTCCGCCAGCGGCAGAGCCGCAAAGGCCTTGGCAGCGGCGGCAGCATCAGCGGGCGGCAAGACCAGGCCCCTGTCGGCCAGGGCCTTGAGCTGCACGGCCAGTTCGGCGGGATAGAACTCCAGGCCGGCACCCACCAGTTGGAACTGCTTGGCCACCGCTTGGCTGCTGTCTTGCAACTGCACCCCGGCCAGCACGGTGATATTGGCCCCGCCCTTGCCGAGCAAGAGGCCGTTGTCCAGATTGCCCACCGTGTTGATGCCGGTGCCGCGGTTCATGTCCACATCGCGTCCGGCGATCAGGAGCAAATCGCCGGGGCCGCCCTGCCGAATGCCTTCTTGCTGACCCAGCTTGATGTCGCGCCCGGCTTGCAGCAGGCTCATCTCCGCCGCGCTGTTGTGCTGCAGCTGAATCGGGCCGGCGGCATTCAGGTCGCCGCCCGCCACCAGGCGCAGCGGTCGGGCACTGAAGGAGGCCAAGCTGCCCAGTGTCAAGTCACCTGCACCCGCCACGATGTGCACGGGGCTGCGGCTGCTGGCATCCAAGCCTGCGTCGGTGCGCAGCCAATGGCCGGCATAGACGTCAAACAGCTCGTTCAAGGTGGCCTGGGCCTGCGGCTTGGGCCAAGGGCTTTCGCCCGCTGCGGCCGTCACTTTGAAGGACTCCACGGTCACGCTCTTACCGGCCACGACGGCCAGGCTGGTGGCAACAATGGCTTGCTGCATCAACGCGGCGGACTTGATGCTGCCGCCGGGCGCCGCCAAGAGCAATTCATCGGGCACCACATCGGCGGCCGCGCCCGGGCTGCTGCCCGACTGCGCATTGGCGGGGCGTGAGTTGCTCAAGCCAACATCGCCCGCCGCGCTGAGGATTTGTGCGGCGGACTTGCCCGACAAGCCAAACACGGCATCCACCCGGGCCGACTGCTCACCGCCCTGCTTGGCGCCGGACATGCTGGCCGGATTGACCAGGCTGCCGATTTGCAAGCCATTGCTGGCGGAAACCGTCCAGGCGGTGTCCATGTAAAAGAGCTGAGGGCCGGGGTAGCTCAGGGGCTGGGCCTGGGCTTCGTCCTTGGTAGCGGCGCGGATCTGATCGCCAGCGCTCAAGGAGGCTTGGGCGCCACCCGCATTAAAAAGACCGCCGACCACATCACGCCCGGCCTGCACCGCCAGGCTGCCGCCGCTGAACCAGCGCTGCTGCGCCGCCTTGTAGGCGGCAGTGCCCGGCGTACCGGTGGCTTGCACGGCATAGCCGCTGCTGGGCGTCGAGACATCCAGATCAATCACATCGCGGCCGGCGCGCACCGAAATGTCACCGCCGCCGAAGGAGGCAATGCCTTGGGCGAACAAGTCATAACGCGACCACAGGGCCACGCCTTGGTCGGCCTTGGTGGTGTTGGTCTGGCGGAACCACCAGTCACTCACGTACTGCACTTTTTCGGCGTTAGCGTTGGTGCTGTAGATGGCCGCGGGCAGGCCGCGCACATCGGCACCGGCGCTGAGCGAGATATTGCCGGCGTCCTCGAAGAAGGGGCCAAGCGTGCCGCTGCTGCCGCGGATGAGTTGGGTATCGGTGCGGATGCCCAGGGTCTCAAACCCAGGTGTTTCGGCGGCGGCCACGGCCGTGCCGGTGGTGTAAATGCGAACTTGGCTCTTGCGTCCGTTGGCGTCAAGGGCAGTGCCCAGATTGATATCACCCGCAGCGGCCAAATCGATATTGCCGGTGCTGCTGCGAATGAAGACCACCGGCGGCACCGCAGTATTGCTGTTGGCGACACGGCCCACGGTGATGCCTGCCGGGCTGCCATTGACCGCATTGCCATTTCCGGCAGCAAGCACGCTCAGCGGATCAGCGCCCGCCAGATCGGCCCCGCCAATCAGCCGGAACGAAGCCGCACTGCCGGGCAAGACCAGGCTGCCGGCGGTGATGGCACGCTTGTCGGCAGCAGCCGCGGTGGGGCCGAAGCCATCGCTCAAGCTATTGCTGAGGGTCAGCTGACCGGCGGCGCGCAAGGTGATGACCGGCGCCGCACCGACCCGTGTGGCGGTGGTAGGCGCCAAGTTCCAGTCGCTGGCCAAGGTCAGGCTCTTGTTGGAGCGGATCTCGACCCCGGGCGCAACGCTCAGTTTTTTGAGCAAAGCGCTATCGCCATTGGCCAGATTCAGGGCCAGCTGCGCGGTATTGGCCGCTGCGGCGCCGACAAAAGCCTTGTTGTCGGCATCGACCACGGAGGGTTTGAGTATGGGCGCACGCGAGGCTGGCGCGGGTGTGGGAACCGGCGAGGGGCTGGGCGTAGGCGTAGGCGTTGGCGTGGGTGTCGGCGTCGGATTAGGCGTTGGCGTCGGTACGCCCCCACTAGGTCCCGTCGGCGGGCTGGGCGGAGTGACGCCAATGGTTGACCCAGGCACGCCCGGCGGCGGCGGACCAGGCTTCGGTGCAGGCGTGGGCGTGGGCGTGGGCGTGGGCGTTGGTGTCGGTGTCGGTGTCGGTGTCGGTGTCGGCGTCGGCGTCGGCGTCGGCGTCGGCGTCGGCGTCGGCGTCGGCGTAGGCGTAGGCGTAGGCGTCGGTGTTGGCGTAGGTGTTGGCGTAGGTGTTGGTGTCGGGGACGGCCCAGGCGTCCCGCCAATCGGTGGCGCTGGCGGGGTGACACCGATCGTGGTGCCCGGCGTGCCCGGCGCCGCCACAGCCGTGGCACTCGCCATGGCTTGCGCCTGAGCCATACGGCTCAGCCCACTGCTTGCGACAGAGTCTGCCGTAAGAGCAAGTCCCTGTGGCTTTGCGCTTGTTCCACCAATGGGTGGGCTAGGAGGAGGAACACCAATCGTCGTTCCTGGCGCGCCGACTGAGGGGACCGTCGGCACAGGTGCGGGAGAAGGTGCTGGCGGGGCAACAGGCGGCCCACTTGGCGGGGCTGGCGGCGGCACGCCGATCGTCGTTCCAGGTGAACCGGGCGACGGCTCAGTTGGTGTAGGCGTAGGCGTAGGCGTAGGCGTAGGCGTTGGCGTAGGCGTTGGCGTTGGCGTTGGCGTGGGCGTAGGCGTAGGCGTAGGCGTAGGCGTTGGCGTCGGCGTCGGCGTAGGCGTTGGCGTTGGCGTCGGCGTCGGCGTGGGTGTGGGCGTAGGCGTTGGCGTCGGCGTCGGCGTCGGCGTCGGCGTCGGCGTCGGCGTCGGCGTAGGCGTGGGCGTCGGCGTCGGCGTGGGCGTGGGCGTCGGCGTCGGCGTCGGCGTCGGCGTCGGCGTTGGCGTCGGCGTGGGCGTGGGCGTTGGCGTC